>CALADR010000384.1 GCA_937890845.1 uncultured Bacteroidales bacterium
CATCTCTCAGCAGGATACGTGCTTCTCTGATCTAAAGCGGATACCCTGGCAATGTTCCAGTTCCAGTCCCTGTTACTTCGGCGTAGCTGACAAGTAATGCAGAAAAGAAATTATCCCACCGACATTGCGGATATTTAAAAAGTTTCGTAGGTTTGTCAGGATTTCCTTCAGAACAGTTCTGAAAGAACTTTAACCAAATTTTCAAACAAATTTCTTATAATATGATTGAACCGGGACTTAAAGGCAGACTGGAAACGATAGTAACAGATGCCGAAACAGCATTGAATGTAGGAAGCGGCAAAGTAAGGGTGTTCGCTACCCCTATGATGATAGCTCTTATAGAAAAGACCGCCAGCCTTTCTTTAGAACCGCTTCTTGAAGAAGGTCAGGGATCAGTAGGAACTATGATTAACGTAAGCCATTGTGCAGCAACTCCTGTAGGAATGAAAGTCTGGGCCGAAAGTGAGGTTACGGAGGTCGATAGACGCAGAATCGTTTTTTCAGTCAAGGCCTATGACGAACGCGGACTTATCGGAGAAGGCACGCATGAAAGATTCATAATCGATACTGCCAAATTCCAGGCAAAGGCCGACAGTAAATGACCATTGATACTACAAACATGTGCTCGCACCTCCAAAAGAAATTGTTTGAACCTGACGGTGCATATTATCATATCGGGCAAGCCATTCAAAATGACGAGGAAATATCTGTAGCAGTGCGGAGCAGACAACTCCATATCTACAGAAATGGACAGAAAATACTTGTCCTGGCAGGAAAAGCCCTTCCCAAAATAATAAGGGAAGATAAATTAAATAAATTGATTATCAACTCATCCGACTCCAGAAAACCGGCAATATGATGACACTGCATGAGGCTATCCTCGCGCGTCATTCGGTGAGGAAATATAATGACAAACCTGTTCCGGAACATATACTGAAACTTCTGCATGAAAAAATATCAAAGATAAATGCTGAAGCCGGCCTTCATATACAGCTGGTGACCGGCGAACCGAAAAGTTTTAAAGGCATCAACTCCTATGGAATGTTCTCCGGTGTCCGGAACTACTTCGTGGTAGCAGGCTCCAGAAAACTGGCTCCAGATTCCACCTGCCCTATCGAAGACCTCAGTGAACGCGCCGGATATTATGGGGAGCAATTAGTCCTTCTGTGCCAACAGTCAGGCCTGAACACCTGCTGGGCCGGTGCAACATACAGGAAGATTCCAGGGACATTCACTTTGGAAAAAGACGAACACATAGTGTGCTACATTGCAGTGGGTTATGGCGAAGACCAGGGTAAAGAGAGAAAGCGCAAGTCTCCTGAGGAAGTAAGTGATGTAAGCGACATTACCCCACCCTGGTACAGGGCTGGTGTAGAAGCTGCCATATTGGCCCCAACTGCCGTCAACCAGCAGAAATTCCAAATAAGATTCGTTTCAGGGAAAGATGCCGGAGGCAAATGCAGGATTTCCATCCGCCCCACCTTTTCTCTGGCAGGCTATACAAAGGTAGATCTGGGCATCGTCAAATATCACTTCGAGACTGGAGCCGGCACAGAACATTTTGAGTGGGTGTAGGATGAACTCTATGAGGGTGCCTAATAAGGATTAGTCAGTAGTGATTGATTGGCAATGTTATTAAAGATTATTTCGTAATTTTGTAACTTTATGAAGTTGTCTGAATTTTTGTCATCATAAATTTATGAGAGATTTTTGCAGATATTTTTTGTGTGGCCTTTTGAAAAATTTTCAAACAGCTTCTATGTAGTACGATGAAAAATCATTTTTATCATATATGGAAAACAAGCCATTGAACAAGATAAAAAACAATAGTCCATATTCAGCATCAATTACAGGTTGCGGATTCTGTTTCTATGAATTTATCCGCATTCTTTCGCTATTGATGGATGAGAATGCAGACGAATTACTTCGAAAAGAGGTAAAGGACAACAATGTATTGATGATTAATTCATTTACCTCAAGAAGCAGATTTGTATCAGAGTTCAAGAAAAGATATAAATCTGTGTCTATTTTCTTTTGGAATGAGTTTGGCAAAATGAGCGAATCCGGGAAGAAAGCAGGACTTTTGTATGTTATACTGAAGACATATAAACTAATATTCGATATACATTTCAATGTCACTCTCAAAAATTGGAATTCAATCAATCAGACCGTGACAAAAAATGATGTCTTAATGGAGTTTTTGGAAATTTCAGCCCGAGACGAATTTGTAAATAATTGGTCTGATAACACGAAATCCAAGTGTGCATCCCAATACCTTACAATCCTGAAGCAAGCCGGAATGATGAAAGACAATTCTTCAGAACTGCAAGCCCTGCATCTTGACCCGACCGATTTTGAATACTACATCAGAAACGGCGAAGAATGGTTTTTAGAAGCATGCCTGCTATATCCATACGAGATTAACGAAATTAAGTCAAGACTACAATGAGAAATATGACAATACAGGAACTTTATGACCATCTCAATAGTCCTGAATTTCAAAAGACAGATGGAAATATCTTCTACAACTACTACATCTATCAGTATCCGGCAGCAGACGAGTACAAGATACGTAAACAGATAGAAGAGTTCAAATCGAATCTTGAAAGACCTACAACCTACATAAATGCAATGAGTCTTGACTTGTTTGATGTTTTCTGTGATTACTTGAAGTCAGAAACTTTCGGAACCGAGAGTCTGTTTGATGCGACACTAAGAGAAGACCAGACCACCCCTGAATTTGTTACTAACGAATTGACAAACGAGGCTAACAGCGATGCCTTCATTCGTTTTGTCAACAAAAAAATCGAGGATGAAATCTCAGCAAATGATGGACTTAATCACCCGTATGTATTTATCCACGGTGTAGGCAAAATATTCCCATATTTGAGAACAAATGTATTCCTTACAAAATACGAACAATATAACGACACATCCAAGTACAAAATCATCCTCTTTTACCCAGGTCATCAAGAAGGCAATTCATTCGCCCTCTTCGACAAATTAGATGACTCACATACTTACCGTGCAACCCTATTAGTAAACAAATAATAACCACCGGATATGAAATTTAAAGAACTATACGAAAAAGGACTTGACAGGAAAGTCAATCCGGCAGTATCAGCTTCAGACTTGAGCGATGATACAGTTCTGACCGAGATTGTTGAATATGTATTTACTCCGGAAATTATTGTCAACCTCTACAAGATTCTGCTCAATATCAAGCAGAACCAGGGCAGTCATGTCGGCATCTGGATCAATGGTTATTACGGCTCAGGTAAATCACATTTCCTGAAATATGCAAGTTATTGTCTTTCAGGAAATAAAGAACACAGAGAAATGGCTTTCATAAGACTTAAGGAAGCCACACACTCATTTTTGATGGATAATAAAGACCTGACAGCTCTTGAACAGGCAGGTGTTTCTGAATCGGAACTTGCAAGTTTGGAGAAATGGTACATAAACTCTGCAAATGTGGAAATGGTTCTGTTCAACATTGGTGACGTACACGATGCCAATGCAGATTCAAAGACCACGTTCACTAAAATCTTCTGGAACCAGTTCAATGCCAAACGAGGCTACAACTCATTCAATCTGGCACTTGCATAGCACCTTGAAAAAGCCCTCGACGAAGATGGCAAATTCGAGGAGTTTAAAGAATATGTAAAGAGCAAGGGATATAATTGGGCAAGGAATATCACAAGATTCGCTGCCGGCAGCCTTGATTTGGCACTCCAGTTTGCCAAGGATGTCGATCCAGAGCTTGCCATAGATGTCATTCGTACTCGAATCGTGAACAATGAAATCAATGTTTCAGTAGAGGCATTTGCTCAAGAGATGAAAGCCTATCTTGATTCCAAGAATGACAGACATTACCGCATCATTTTCTTTGTCGATGAGATCAGCCAGTTCATCGGAACTCACCGAGACTTGATTCTCCAGCTTCAGTCATTGGTCAAACGCCTTGATGAAGTCTGCGAATCTCGCGTCTGGGTAGGTTGTACCGCACAGCAGACTCTCGAAGAAGTCGTCACAACTGTCGGCGGAAACGCATCTAATCCAGAGGATGAAGTCGGAAAGATTCTCGGTCGTTTCGAAGTCAGAGCATCACTGCAAGGCACATCCCCTGAGTACATTACTCAAAAACGTATCCTTGAGAAAAAAGGTGATATTGAGATCATGCTCGCAGACCTCTATAAAAAAGAGAAAGCAAAGCTTGATGCCCAGTTCATCCTCCCAAGTACATATTCGTCATTCAAAGACGACAAGG
>CALADR010000385.1 GCA_937890845.1 uncultured Bacteroidales bacterium
TTTCGTCAGAGCACTTAGAGCATGAAAGACCTTCTTCCATAAGGCGTGCTACAGTAAAGCGTGCCCTGTCTGATCCGAGTTTCATACCGAGACCGAACTCAGCATTGTCCTCGAAGAGAGAGTTTGCCCAGGATGGACCATGGCCCTGTGCATTTGTGCAGTAAGGTGATGCAGGGAATGAAGCTCCGTAGATAGAAGAACATCCGGTAGCGTTGGCTATCATCATATGGTCGCCGAAGAGCTGTGTGATGGTCTTGATATAAGGAGTTTCGCCGCAGCCGGCACAAGCACCTGAGAACTCGAACAGAGGCTGTGAGAACTGAGCGTTCTTGACATTCTGTGTCTTAGGCTGGACATTGTCCTTGTAGCCTACATGGGTGTGCAGATATTCGAAGTTAGCCTGTTCGTGATCCTGAGTTTCAGCATTAACCATAACGAGAGCCTTTTCCTTAGCAGGGCAGACATCGGCACAGTTGCCGCAACCGGTACAGTCGGCAGGTGATACCTGCATAGTAAATGTATATTCTTTGAATACAGCCTTGCCTTGCGCTTTCTTGATGTCAGCAGGAGCGGCAGCAGCTTCTTCAGCTGTCATAAGGAAAGGACGTATAGCTGCATGAGGGCAGACAAAGGCACAAGTGTTACACTGGATACAGTTTTCTGCTTTCCACTCAGGAACTTTAACTGCAATGCCCCTCTTTTCGAATGCTGTTGAGCCAGCAGGGATAGTTCCGTCAACGATGTCGTTGAATGCGCTTACAGGAAGAGTATCTCCACACTGTGCGTTTACGACATCAGCTATGTTCTTGACGAATTCTGGAGCAAGTCTGTCCTTGTTAGGGTTTTCGAACTTGGCAGTGATGTCTTTCCAGTCTGCAGGAATTTCCACTTTTGTGTATTCACCGCCTCTGTCAACAGCTGCATAGTTCATCTTGACTACATTCTCACCTTTCTTGCCGTAGCTCTTCTCAATGGCTTTCTTCATATATGTTACAGCATCCTCGTAAGGGATAATACCTGTAATCTTGAAGAATGCAGACTGGAGAATAGTGTTTGTTCTTCCGCCAAGGCCGATTTCTGCAGCAATCTTTGTAGCATTGATTATGTAAAGGGTAATGTTCTTCTTTCCGATAACAGCCCTTACGTGGTCAGGAATCCTCTTGAGAGTCTCTTCTTCATCCCAAAGACTGTTGAGAAGGAGAGTTCCGTTCTGCTTGATTCCCTTTAGTACGTCATATTTGCTCAAATATGAAGGAACGTGGCAAGCTACGAAGTCTGGAGTTGAAACAAGGTAAGGAGCTTTGATAGGTGCGTCACCGAATCTCAAGTGAGAACAAGTGTATCCGCCTGACTTCTTTGAATCGTAGTCAAAGTAACCCTGACAGTATTTTGAAGTGTGGTCACCGATAATCTTGATGGTGTTCTTGTTGGCTCCTACTGTACCGTCTGATCCTAGACCGTAGAATTTGCACTCTGTAGTACCAGGCTTAACAATACTGATTTCCTCTTTTACTGGAAGAGACTTGAATGTAACATCATCAACTATTCCTAGTGTGAATCCGTCCTTAGGTTCAGCAAGCTCGAGGTTTTCGTAAACTGCGATTATCTGAGCAGGAGATGTATCCTTTGAAGAAAGACCATAACGGCCGCCTACTACGAGCGGTGCATTCTCCTGACCCTGGAACATAGCCTTGATGTCAAGGAAGAGAGGCTCTCCGAGTGAGCCAGGCTCTTTGGTCCTGTCGAGTACTGCGATTCTCTTCACAGTCTCAGGAAGGGCTTTCATGAAATATTTTGCCGAGAAAGGTCTGTAAAGACGTACAATCACGAGACCGTATTTCTTGCCTTCTGCTGCGAGGTGGTCAATAGTCTCTTTGATAGTCTCTGTTACAGATCCCATTGCTATGATGACATTCTCTGCGTCCGGAGCTCCATAGTAGTCAAATGGACGATACTCTCTGCCAGTGAGTTCGCTGATTTCACCCATATAACGTGCTACTACGTCAGGAACTGCATCATAATACTGGTTGCAAGCTTCACGTGCCTGGAAGTAAACGTCACTGTTCTGGGCTGTGCCTCTTGTGACAGGGGCATCAGGGCTGAGTGCTTTCTCTCTGAACTTGGCAAGTGATTTGGTGCTGATCATTCCTCTGAGAGCCTCTTCATCGATCAGTTCGATTTTCTGGATTTCGTGAGAAGTACGGAATCCGTCGAAGAAGTGAAGGAAAGGTATGCTGGACTTGATAGTTGAAAGGTGAGCCACTGCTGCAAGGTCAAGAGCTTCCTGTACAGAAGCAGATGCAAGCATTGCAAAGCCTGTCTGGCGGCAGGCCATTACGTCCTGATGGTCACCGAAAATTGACAGAGCGTGAGATGCAAGGGCACGGGCTGATACGTGGAACACTGTAGGAAGCATTTCTCCGGCGATCTTGTACATATTAGGGATCATAAGGAGAAGACCCTGTGATGCAGTGAATGTTGTGGTCAGCGCACCGGCCTGAAGAGCTCCGTGGACAGCACCTGCTGCACCGCCTTCACTCTGCATTTCAGCTACTTTGACGATTTCACCGAAAAGGTTCTTTTTTCCCTGTGCGGCCCACTCGTCTACATACTCTGCCATAGTAGATGACGGAGTGATAGGGTAGATGGCAGCCTGCTCACTGAATAGGTAAGCAATATGCGCTGCCGCATAGTTGCCGTCACAA
>CALADR010000386.1 GCA_937890845.1 uncultured Bacteroidales bacterium
CACTGTCGCGTGAAAAACTATCTCCTCTTTTGTCGTATAAGCATTGAGTTCTCCGCCCAATTTATCCAAATATGAATTGATTACGACAGAACTTTTTTTCTTTGTTCCTTTAAATACCGTATGCTCCACAAAATGTGCTATACCACCATGGTAACCATGTTCACCCCTTGTACCGCACCTGATACTCAATGAACAATAAGCCACGGAATTTCCAGCTCTTCTGACAGCATATTGCAATCCGCATTCTGTCTTCCCGCTCCTCATACTATATGATGCAATTCTTTATTTTTTATATTCTGCAATCCTTTTTATATCCTCCAAGAGGAAACCTGGGCCGACTTTCTTTGTCAGTCTGTGTTTTCTGAAGTACAGCAACTCACCTGTTCCAGTATCAATCAACATTTTATAGCAGAAAGAGCCGGGATGGGCATTGGAAGGCACAACGACATAACTGACCACAGTATCCGGATTATGATCTATAACGCAATCATCAATCGTGTCTTCATCTGTCATTTCCACTCCTTTTATGAAGTAAAGTCTTCTTACTACCGGAGTCACTTCTGCTGACATATCTTCATCAAGCAGAAGGACAGTCTTCTTTCCTATCTTCGAAAGATTGTTCGAATAACTTCCCAGTGAACCGTATGCCACAATATCCTTCTCCTGAGAAGCAAGAATATGGGCTTGCATTATATTCAATATAAATGGCAGAAATAGAGTTTCACGACCAGTAGGACTGTCTGCAGCAGCATAAGGGAAGGTTACAAGTTCAAGCATTTTATTTATACCTTCCTCTGCGTCTTTACCTCCTTTCACTACAGACAGGAACTCCAGTCCAGGCTCTGCCTCTCTCCGGAACTGACCCTTCACATTCAGCAGGAAGTAATAGCTTCCATCAGTCTTGAGACTGTTGAATTCATCCAGAGAACAGAATTCATAAGGTGATATAGTCCAGTTTTTCCTGACTTCTTCCTTTATTGAAGAATCATAGAATGCATTGCCTGTCAAAACTACTTTTGTAGGCCTTTCTGCAAAATCTTCAATCTTGACTTTCTTTGTGACTATCTGCGCCTGCGCAGACATTATTACCGGCACCATTGCCGCAATCAGTGCAAAAAGTATTTTTTTCATCATAGCTAATGTGTTTTCTCAACATTTGTCAAACAGCTGCCACAAAGTTACAAAAATTATGCATAAATTTGTAAGATACATTTGTGTTATGTCAGAGTATATAGTTTCAGCAAGAAAATATCGCCCCGACAGTTTTGAAACTCTGATCGGGCAAGACAATATTGCACAGACCCTCAAGAATTCAATTCTCAGAGGGCAGTTGGCCCATGCATATCTGTTCTGCGGTCCAAGAGGTGTAGGAAAGACAAGTACTGCACGTATTTTCGCAAAAACTATCAACTGTTCATCTCCTACTGCAGATATGGAACCTTGTGGGAAGTGCGAGTCGTGCCTGTCATTTGCCGAAGGCAGGTCTTATTGTATCCATGAACTGGATGCTGCTTCCAATAATGGTGTAGATGACATAAAGGCTCTTATGGATCAGGTCCGCATACCTCCGCAAATAGGTAAATATAGTGTATATATCATCGATGAGGTACACATGTTGTCCCAATCGGCGTTCAATGCATTTCTTAAGACTCTTGAAGAGCCGCCTGCACATGCAATATTCATATTGGCCACAACTGAGAAGCACAAAATACTGCCTACTATTCTTTCAAGATGCCAGACTTACGATTTCAACAGAATCACAGTTGACAACATAGTTAGAAACCTGAAGGGAATAGCCGAAAAAGAAAACATACATATAGATGAGGAGTCCCTGCATGTTATCGCACATAAGGCGGACGGAGCAATGAGGGATGCCCTTACAATCTTTGACCAGACAGTAGCGTTCTGTGGAGCGGATGTAAAGTATCAGGATGTACTTAAGAACCTTAACGTCCTGGATTACGAACACTGTTTCGACCTTGTAGATTATTTCCTGAAAGGTGACTATCCTTCTGCATTTCTGAAATTTGACGAAATACTTGCCAAAGGATTCAATGCCTTGCATTTCATTGCGGCCCTCAGTTCTCACTTGAGAGACCTTGCCGTAAGCAAAAATGCAGGCCTTGAAGCACTGCTTGATCTTCCTGAGTCTTTAAAAAAGAAATATAAGGAGCAGGCAGAACGTTGCTCCATACAGTTTATATATGAAGCTTTAGGTATCACGACATCATGCGAAACCGGATACAGGGCAAGCATAAATCCAAGGCTGCACATTGAATTTGCACTGATGAAGTTGTGTTATCTGACTGTCAAGCCACAGCAGGAAACAGCATCCAGACAAATACAGCAGACAGCCGTTACGGAAACTCCGCATAAGGAAAAACTTCTTGAAACCAGAACTGAAACACCGGTAACACCTGTCGGCAAGGATACAAATCTGAATACTTTACAAACTACACAGGAAGAACCAGAACAGACAAGCCCTCCGGCCACCTCCAGAAGAAGCAGACAAGCCAGAACCGCTGCATCTGCACTTTCGCTTAAGGCAATGATGGACTCAAGTAAGGATGCTTTGCCATCCCAGACATTAAATACGAATGATGTTACGGATGATAAAATGCCAGATGACGATACTATCAGACTTAAATGGAAGGAAATGGCCGCACTGTACTCTTCAAAGCCAAGACTTGCAAACACTTTAAGTTCTTCAAAACTGGAAATAACTGAAGAAGACGGTGCTAAATATATAACATTCTGCGTCATGAATGTCGCCCAGAAAGACTGGATAGAAACCAAGCTGCTGCTTGAGCTTGAAGGAACTATGAGGAAAATAACCGAGTCCGGAAAACTCTACCTCAGAGTATCTGTCATACCAGACGATGAAATGAAACAGACAATATATATGCCAAGTGAACAGGCTCGGGACTTGATGTCCAAGAATGAAGAGGTCAAGAATCTGGTGGCTGAACTGGGACTGGATGTAAAATAACCATCCTGACTGATTTACAAAATAAGATGAAAACAATCATATATTCAATTATTTCAATATGAAACTGCGCTGCGAAAACCTTGTAAAGAAATACGGACCGAGAACTGTGGTAAAAGGTGTTTCAATGGAAGTTGAACAAGGGGAAATCGTTGGATTCCTCGGACCGAACGGAGCAGGAAAAACCACCAGCTTCTATATGATAACAGGACTGATTGTCCCCAATGGAGGAAAAATATTCCTTGATGACCAAGACATTACGTCGCTGCCAATGTATAAAAGAGCACAAAAAGGAATCGGATACCTTGCACAGGAAGCATCTGTTTTCCGAAGGATGTCAGTGGAAGACAATATCATGTCTGTAATGGAAATGTCAAACTTCAGCAAGGCTGAACGGAAAGAACGGCTTGAGGCACTGATTGACGAATTCACGCTTAACAAAGTACGAAAGAGCCTTGGAATACAGTTGTCAGGAGGTGAAAGAAGACGCTGCGAAATAGCACGAGCCCTGGCCATTGACCCCAAGTTCATACTTCTGGACGAACCTTTTGCCGGAGTCGATCCTATTGCTGTCGAAGATATACAGCATATCATCGCCAAACTGAAATACAAGAATATCGGTGTGATTATCACTGACCATAATGTGGGTGAAACACTGGCTATCATTGACAGGGCCTATCTTCTGTATGACGGAAACATCCTGCAGAGCGGCACACCTGAAGCTCTTGCAGCAGATGACGAAGTACGCACCAAATATCTGGGATCCAACTTCGTACTCAAAAGGTCAGATGCATTCCAGAAAGCACGCGAAGCTGCAGAAAAAAAGTAGGGTCTCCCCTACTTTTTTCTTATTATATTCATTCCGTCCCTAAGCGGAAGTATCACACATTCCACACGGGTATCAGA
>CALADR010000387.1 GCA_937890845.1 uncultured Bacteroidales bacterium
CTTCATGGAGCGAGAAGTTTGACAAAGTTTCCGGCGTAATTCTTGAACATATTGACATACTTACCGATACTGCCAACGAATTCTCTACATTCGCAAAACTTTACAGTGAAGATCCAGTCCTGATTGACCTTGACAAGACGCTTCGTGACCAGCTTTTTATTTTTGACAATAAAGACAACATAAAGATATCTTACATAGGTATAGAAAAGGCAATGGCAATGGCTCCGAAGCCTCAACTCATACGCGTATTTGTAAATTTGATAACCAATGCCATACAGGCAATCGAAATACAACAGAAAGACAATGTCGAAGACGGAAAAGAATTCAAGCAGGGAAATATTCTGATATGCCTGAGAAACAGTATAAAAGACGGATACTACGACATAGTTTTCGAAGATGACGGTCCGGGTGTCAATGACGAGAACAGAAACAAGCTCTTCACTCCTAACTTTACCACCAAAAGTGCAGGAACAGGACTTGGTCTGGCCATCTGCAGAAACATAATCGAGAAATGCAACGGAGAAATACTTTATCAGAGGTCTTTCTCACTCAATGGAGCCTGCTTTACAGTAAGACTGCCAAAGTACTGACAGGCAGTTTCAGCCTAACATGCATTGCAGACTGCTATATATCAGACAAATATCAGTCTGCTCCTTGTATCCTGACTGAAGATTTTCTGTGCTGCAGACATAATGTCTTCAGGGGAAACCGCCTCCAGTTTATCTTTGGTCTCTTCTTCCGAAGCTACTCTTCCATATGAAAGCAGTCCTTTACCCATTGACAGACATTGCGCTTCTCCATTGTCAGAACTTACTGCTATCTGACCGAGAAGCTGTTTTTTTGCAGCTTTAAGACGAGCCTGACTTAAAGGTACCGTCTGCAATTTTCCTATTTCCTTATCAATTGTACCAAGACATTTTTCAAGGTTACACTTGTCACATCCGAGAGTTATTACCGCAATCCCCGTATCAGAATACTGGGTATATGAACATTCCACTCCATACACCCATCCATACCGCTCTCTAAGTACTGAATTCAATATAGAGTTACTTGCCGGACCTCCGAGTATATTGCAAAGCAGGACTGTAGCCACCCTTTCTCTTTCATCATAAAGAGAAGGGGCATAATTACCTATCACACAATTGACCTGATGATTCCGTTTATTAAGTACCTTATCAAATCTGTTTGCCAAAGGAATATCAAGTTTCGCTGCTGCAGTAACATTATCGCGTTCCCACTGCCCGGAACCGAAAAACCTGTCAACCAGCTTTACTGACCTTGATTCCATAACATCTTCAGGAAGATCTGCGACTACAGTAAAAGCCATATTTCCTGGAATAAACTTTTCTCTTACAAAACGAAGCAATTCATCCCTTGTAATTTTTTTAACAGATGAAGCAGTTCCGAGAATAGGAGAAGACAGGGGATGCCCTGCAAACAGCATCTCCTCAAATTTATCATATATGTCCTCAGACGGAGAATCCTTATACGAATTTATCTCATCGATGACTACACCTTTTTCCTTTTCAATCTCTTTCTCCGGAAAGACAGGTGATGTCGCAAGTTCAAAT
>CALADR010000388.1 GCA_937890845.1 uncultured Bacteroidales bacterium
CTATTCGGAGGATAATCCTGGTGTACTGAATTCAGATGTTCTACTTGAAGGCATCTCATCTGCATCTTTGACTGTAAGGTTGCCTTTCGGTACTTCAAATGAAGCCTTGAAGACGCTTGTGCCACGTTTCGTTACGACAGAAGGAGCTTCTGTAATTGTCGGTGAGAAGACAGTTGAAAGTGGTAAGACTGCATTGGATTTCTCCAGTCCTGTGGATTTTATTGTAAGTCTGGATGGAACAAATGCATTATATACAGTAACAGTGCTCATCGTTGAGCCTACGACATGGAGGATGGCAGCTGAGAGCCAGTCTCAGATCTATGCCGGTCCTGTTCTTGCGACAAGCCCTTCTGACGGCTCTGTATATATGCTTGCTACATCTGCAGGAGCAGACTCAAAGACAAGGTTCCCTGTTCTTTACAGATATGATTCAGGTAAGATTTCGGAAAAGACTGTAGCAGAGTCAGGTGCGAAGAATCTTGCTCTGGAGGTTTCCTCTGATGGGGCAGCATATGTTTCATACTATGATTATTCTGCATCTCCAGTGGGACAGACTGTCATGAAAGTATCAGGTGATGCTGTTTCTGCAGTGAGCGCAGCGGGGTCAGTCTATAAGTCCGGAGGAAATACTCTTACTTCTGTAGCGCTTTTCCCATTTGCTGAAGATAATGTATGGTATGCTGGGTACAATGATTTGGGAAATGCTGGAGTCGCAAGAAGGGCTTTGAACCTTGCTCATTTTACAGGAACTGACTGGGCAAACGGTCAGAATATGCCTGGAAGGAATGCTGAAGACAGGGCTTACAACAACATCGGAAGAATCGTAGGCAAGACTGCGTATCTCTGCACACACAACCAGAACACACATTCAGTATCTGTATACAAATATGAAAACAATGTCTGGTCAGCTGTATTTGAAAGCATAAAGATAGCAAAGCTTGACGGCAGCGATGCTGAAATCAATCTCAGGGATATGGACTTCGACGTTGCATCTGACGGTAACATATACTTGGCAGTTGCAGCGAACTTTACTTCAGAGACATACAGTCCAGCAGTGGTCAGGTATGATATCAAGACAGGTAAGCAGACCATTATTGCAGGAGTGCTTTCAAATGTTGACATTGACTCCGGAAGGAATATCAGTTTGTCCCTTGATGCTAATGATGTACCTCATCTGGTATATGAAGGTAATACTGATGGGATTACCTATCTTACATATATCAATGCCAACAGGCAATGGAGTGATCCTGTAGCAATTTCATCAGGTGCATCTGACGGCTGTGCCATACGTTTTACTGAGGACGGTACAGGCTATATAGCATTCAAGGATGCATCTCCTCTCGCAGACGGAGGAACAAAGGACAGACTTGTCTTATTTACGAATTCTGCCGAGTAATTGACATATAGCATTTCATTATATGTTTGTAAGATTTTTGCCAGTGTTTTTATGCCTTTTACTCTTTTCTGTGGCTGATGCTTCCGGACAGGTCAGGTGTGAAAAGCCTGGCAAAAA
>CALADR010000389.1 GCA_937890845.1 uncultured Bacteroidales bacterium
TCTCAAGACTTCGGACCTTATAGAAAATGATTTCAAGCCAGTGAAGATTGACGACACTTTGGGCCAGCTTGTAGATGTAGTCTCTTCGTCCAGAAGGAATATATTTCCGGTTTTGGATTCTAAAGGTCATTTTCAGGGCTATGTATCCCTCGAGGATATACGCAGGGACATGTTCAAGAAAGATGAATATGCAAAACTGCACGTATTCAATTTCATGAAATCTTCACCTCATTACGTATTCGTGAATGAGAAGATGGATAGCGTGATGAACAAGTTTGAGAAATCAGGAGCATGGAATCTTCCGGTAGTGGATGCTGACAGGACATATCTGGGATTTGTATCAAAGTCAAAGATTTTCTCGGCTTACCGTGATCAGTTGAAACAGGTTTCTCACGACTGATATTACTTAATTTAAATTGCTGATTGCTAGCATCTAAAACATTTATTCAATGAAGGAAATATATATAAAATATATAGCGGCACACATCGGTGTCAAGGATTGGCAGGTGGAGAATTGTGCCGAGCTTTTCGAGGGCGGGGCTACAATACCGTTCATCAGCAGATACAGGAAGGAACGTACAGGAGGACTGGATGATGTCGCGGTAGCTGAAATAAGGCACTGGACAGATGTATTTGCAGAAATGGAAAAGCGTAAGGCCACTATACTGGAGACAGTGGAGGGGCAGGGGAAACTTACTCCACAGTTCAGGAAAGCGGTCGAGGACTGCGTTGACGGCAGGGAACTGGAAGACCTTTATCTGCCGTACAAGCCAAAGAGAAGGACACGCGCTACTGCAGCCAGGGAGGCTGGTCTGGAGCCCCTGGCTGACAAAATGTACAATGTTGCCCTTGCGGATCCGCTGAGAGAAGCTTCCAAGTATATCAATGATAAGATAGCGACTCCGGAGGATGCGCTTGCCGGAGCGAGGGATATAATAGCTGAAAGACTCAGTGAAACGGCTTCTGTGCGGGAAACGCTCAGATCGATATTCAACACAAGGAGAATCGTATCAAAGGCTACCAAAAAGGCAGACTGTCCTGAGGCTTCCAAATATAAAGGATATTTTGATTATTCCGAATCACTTTCCAGGATAGCCCCTCACAGGCTGCTTGCGATGCTTCGTGCCGAGTCGGAGGGTTTCCTCACGCTGAAGATAGATGCCGATGCTGAGAAATGCGGCAACAAGCTCTATTATGATTTCTGTCAGGAAAGGCGGTATCCGTCAGGTGCTTTGGCAGGGCAGATTAGAGAGGCTGTGGATGATGCTTTCAAAAGACTTCTTGAGCCGTCAATAACAAACGAGGTAGTTGCCCAGGCCAAGGAAAAGGCTGATATTGAATCAGTCAAGGTCTTCGGTGAAAATCTCAGACAGCTTCTTTTGGCTTCTCCTGTCGGACAGAAAAGGACGCTCGCCATTGATCCTGGCTTCAGGACAGGATGTAAGGTCGTTTGTCTGGACGAGCAGGGGACTCTGCTGCATAACGAAGCTATTTTCCCTCATCCTCCTGTAAGTGAGAAAGTCAAGTCAATCCAGGCATTGTCCTCTATGATAGAGAAATATGAGATAGAAGTCATTGCTATAGGAAACGGTACTGCAGGCCGTGAAACTGAAGAGTTCGTGCGCCGCGTGCCTAAGCCTGATTCTGTGAAAGTCTTTATGGTGAGTGAGGATGGGGCTTCTATTTATTCTGCCTCTGAAATCGCAAGGGAAGAGTTTCCTGAGTATGACGTTACAGTTCGCGGTGCCGTATCTATAGGCAGAAGACTCATGGATCCGCTTGCCGAACTTGTGAAGATAGATCCCAAATCTCTCGGAGTAGGGCAGTACCAGCACGATGTGGATCAGGGACTTCTTAAAGAAAAACTGGACAATACGGTGGAGAGTTGCGTGAACAGTGTCGGAGTAAACCTGAATACAGCGAGCAAGTCACTGCTGAGGGCCGTCTCTGGCTGAGAATATAGTCGAATACAGGACTGCCAACGGAGCATATCATTCCAGAAAGGAACTTTTGAAAGTCAAACGGCTTGGGGACAAGGCTTTCGAGCAGTGTGCAGGATTCCTGCGCATTCCGGATGCTGTAAATCCTCTTGATAACTCTGCAGTGCATCCTGAGGCGTATCATATAGTGGAAAAGATGGCAGCTTCACTTGGCGTAAAGACTATGGAACTGGTCGGAAGCAAGGAACTTTGTGGAAAAATCAAGGCAGAGGATTTCGTAGAGGGAAATTTCGGACTGCCTACTGTAAATGATATTCTGAATGAACTTGCCAAGCCTGGACGAGACCCGCGTTCTGAAGCAAAGGAATTCAGCTTCGCAGATGATATACATACTATAGAAGATCTCCAGCCGGGTATGGAACTGCCGGGTATTGTGACCAATATCACAGCTTTCGGAGCATTTGTCGATATAGGAATCAAGCAGAACGGTCTGATTCACATATCACAGATGGGTGTAAAAGGTCTTACTGATCCTTCAAAGGTCCTCAAACTGCACCAGCAGGTGAAAGTGACAGTTCTCAGTGTGGATCTTGACCGCAGCCGCATTGCACTGCGTCTGATGAATTTTTAATAAAAATGGCTATTACTCATAAATTCAGAATAATAGCCATAATGTTGCTATA
>CALADR010000390.1 GCA_937890845.1 uncultured Bacteroidales bacterium
TGCAAGCTTGACCCTTTCTGCCGATCCTGACACGGAATAGTTTCCGGAAGTATCAGCTTTGACTTCAGCGTGCTCTCCACTATCCAGTAGCAATGAGGCCAGCTTCGTTCCATTATGGAACAGATAGACAAATTCAGGCTGCCCTTTCTCAACATCAAACTTATAAGAAAATTTACCAGCAGCATCGAGCGATAATGTATCCAATACTTTATATGTATTCATGTCCAGCAGTTTCACGACCACTTCCCCATCAGGAAGTCCGGAAACAGTTCCTGAAATTTCAGCATGTCTGCCACAGGACACAAGGGCGAGAGCCGAAACAACGGCCGCAGTCCAGTAATTTCTACAGTTTTTCATATTCCGTCAATATCGATGATGCTATTTCTGCAAATTCTTCCTTAGTCAGTTCCAGCTTTTCCTTTCTGAAGTCCATGTCGGATTCAGAATTAAGCGGAACAAGATGAATATGAGTATGAGGCACTTCCATTCCCAATACCGCAACTCCTACCCTTTTGCATGGGACAGCACGGCCAAGAGCTTCCGCCACTTGCCTTGCAAAAGCACACAATCCCATATATGTACTGTCATCAAGATGAAATATATAATCATCTTCGACATTTTTCGGAATTACAAGGGTATGTCCTTTGGCAAGAGGATTTATATCAAGGAAAGCATAGAATTCATCATTTTCTGCAACCTTGTACGATGGAATCTCCCCTTTTGCGATTTTTGTGAATATCGTAGGCATAATCCTTAGAGAGTTATATCCAGAATCTCGAATTTTATAATACCTGACGGCACCTTAGCCTCGACAGTCTCGCCTTTTGAATGTCCCATCAAGGCCTTTCCTATAGGAGTCGTAGCCGCAAGTTTGCCTGCAGCAAAGTCAGCCTCGCTTTCTCCCACCAGGGTAAATTCAACTACCTGATTATTGCTCAGATTCTTGACTTTTACCTTGTTCAACATCTGTACCTTGTCTGTTCCAATCTGAGACTCGTCAATCACTCTGGCATTGGCAACCAGATTCTGCAGCTTGGCAATCCTCAGTTCCAGTAAGCCCTGCGCTTCGCGTGCAGCTTCATACTCAGCATTTTCTGAAAGGTCACCTTTATCTCTTGCCTCTGCTATCTGGGCAGAAATAACAGGCCTTTGCGAAATTGCTTCAGAAAGTTCTTTTTTCAATTTGTCAAGCCCGTCCTGGGTCATGTAATGTAGTTCCATTATATTTTCTGTTTAATTGACATATAAAATTAACAATCGACCAAAAAATCACTTTTTGGCCGACCTGTCTGTTTTTGCAAATATAGTAATATTTATCTTCTAAAACAAAAGGACATCAAAACTTGGTCTTCATGATTTCTGAATACAAGACCAGTTTTTTCGGATCGATTTTCCTGACTTTTTCCTGCTCTGCCACTACTGCCTTTTGCATATTTCCAGCTGCGCTGCGTTTCTCTACTATATCACGTACAGACATATAACCTCCTTCCAGGAGTTCCTGAGGAATGGATGTCGCTTCAGTGACCGTCCAGGCTTTCTCTCCTACTTCCGCTTCAGTGCTGATATATTCAGGTACAGGAAACATTTCCCCTTCATACTGCGGGGAAACCGGCGGGCATGATTCATTGTCCGGGGCATAATCCTTATCCTCTTTTTCTTCATCAAAGAGAACTTCCCTCATTCTTTTTATCTGGCGCGCCCTACTGTCCTGACCTGCATTTGAAAGAGACTTCTCTATTGCCTTGAAGACAGGAGGAAGCACAATCAGCAGCAGCATAAATATTACATAAACTGTAGACATAGCAGATTCATTTTGTTCAAAGTTCAGAATAATTTTTCAAACATCACAGAGTTTCGTAAAAATATTGCAATCACTTTGACATACATAAAGACCTGTCTTTACATAACTGATCCCTTAGTCCGTCTATAGAATCAAACTTAATCTCATCCCTTATTTTTTCTAAGAAGGAAACTTTCAGATCAAGTCCGTAAATATCCTCTTCAAAATCGAAAATATTTGTCTCTATTGTAAGAGAATTTCCGGCAGAAACTGTAGGACGTCTTCCTATATTGCACATTCCTCTCCATTTACGGCCAAGAGCTTCAACATCAACAAGATATACCCCATTGCCAGGCACAAGCTTCAAAGGCTCATAGAGCTGCATGTTGGCAGTAGGAAAGCCCATAGTCCTTCCAATTCTGTTGCCGGCAACAACCACCCCGTAAAGTGAATAATTGTATCCAAGCATTTCTACAGCTTCTGTCACACGCCCTTCGGAAATGAAATTCCTTATTTTAGTCGAACTCATTGCAATGCCAGACTGCGACTCCACCTTGCCTGACATAATTACGTCTAGTCCAAGTTTTTCGGCCGTCTTCCTCACATCGTCTGCTGAAAGGGAATCGGAACCCATTCTGTTGTCATATCCCAGTACGATAGCTGTTCCGCCAAACTTGTCCATGATATATCCGCGAAGATATTCCTCTGTAGTCATGGCTCCGAAATCTCTGGTAAACGGGATTATCTCAACCCTGTCAACTCCAAGTTCCAATAACATCTCCTGCTTTTCCTTAAGTGAAGAAAGCAGTCTGAATGTCCTTGCACCAAGCTGCAGCACATTACGGGGATGAGGCCAGAATGTTACAATCAGGCTCTCCTCCCCGCGTGCTTCTGCTGCATTTACCAACTGCGATATTACAAGACGGTGCCCTATATGGACACCGTCGAAAAATCCGGTTGCTATAACCATCTTACAAGTTCAAAATCCTGTCTGTGAGGCATAAGAGGATTCTTTGCATAAATCCTTACAGCCACCTGATAAAGGCCAGCTCTTTCAGGCAATACAGTCGCCTGATACTTTGCTATATCATCATGACAGTCAACAGGAGTAAATTCATAACGCTCCTGAATGTGATATTTGCCTTTACTGTCTGTTGTAGCATAAAGAAGTTCCACACCTATATCTTCAGGCTTGAGATCAGCAATACTCAGAACGACTTCTGCCTTATATTCTTTACCTAGAGATACCGAGTCATATGCACCTCCAGTCTTCACAACAGATATGACTCCTACATTCTGCCATTCCCTTCTAAGATGCTTTTTCCAAGATGCTATCTCACGGGCAATCTTGAAGTCATTTTCAGCCAGACTTACATATCTTGCAGACTGAGGAACATAGTACTGCCTTATATAGTCTGAAAGCATCCTGTTGGTAGTAAAGTTACAAGCTACCTGTGCAACTGTATTTTTGATATAATCAATCCATCCTGCAGACAGGCCTGTTTCCTTATTTACATCATAGAACAGCGGCGCAATTTCATTCTCGATGATTGTATAAATCGTAGCTGCATCAAGTTCATCCTGATAATTCTGGTCGTCGTATGTCCTTTCCTGAGGAAGAGCCCAGCCGGCACCCGGCTTATAGCCTTCCACCCACCATCCGTCAAGAACAGAAAAGTGCATTACGCCGTTCATGGCAGCCTTCTCTCCGGAAGTTCCGGATGCCTCAAGCGGACGTGTCGGATTGTTCATCCAGACATCAACACCCTGTACTAGAAGTTTTGCCAAAGATATGTCATAGTTAGGAACAAAAACAATCTTTCCTATAAACTGCGGCATCTTCGAGATATCGACTATCATCTTGATAAGATCCTGACCTGCCTTATCAGCCGGATGAGCCTTTCCTGCAAACAGGAACTGAACTGGTCTCTTAGGGTTATTTACAATTTCCGCCAGTCTGTTAAGGTCACGGAAAAGAAGGTGGGCTCTCTTGTATGTAGCAAAACGCCTTGCAAATCCGATAGTCAGGACATCGTCACGAAGTGTTTCCTTGATAGTCACTATCTGGCCCGGAGAATAATGGTTTGCTGCTGCAGGATCAGAAAGGCGCTCCTTTACTGCCGATATAAGTTTTGCACGGAGTGATGTCCTTACATTCCAGACAGTCTTGTCATCAACCTTGTAAATCCCTTCAAAGCATGATTTGTCATAATGATGGGTCTTGAATTCCTCGCCGAACACTTTAGAATGGACTTCTTTCCACTCAGAAGCTGTCCATGTAGGATAATGCACACCGTTTGTCACATAACTTACATGAAGTTCTTCAGGCAGATAACCAGGATACATACTTGCAAAAATATCTTTGCTGACTTCACCATGCAGCCATGACACACCATTTACCTCCTGCGATATATTGGCAGCCAGATTACTCATTGAGAACTTCTCGTTCACATCAGATCCGTTCAGTTTACCCAACGACATCATTGTCTCCCAGTCTATTTTCAGCCTTTGAGGATAATGCCCTATATATTTTCTGAGAAGACCTTCGTCAAACGCATCGTGTCCGGCAGGAACAGGTGTATGTGTAGTAAACAATGACGATGAGCGCACCACCTCAAGAGCCTCACTGAATTCCAGATTGTCATTCTGTATATACTCATTGAGCCTTTCCAGTCCAATAAATGCAGCATGTCCTTCATTACAATGATAAACCTCAGGTTTCAGTCCCAGCTTTCTCAGTGCCCTGATACCGCCGACTCCGAGAAGGAGCTCCTGCTTAAGTCTGTTTTCCCAATCTCCTCCGTAAAGATGATGGGTCACAGACCTGTCCTCAGGAAGGTTGTCCTCATAATCTGTATCCATCAGATACAGTTCGGTACGACCGACATCCACTCTCCAGAGTCTTGCATTCAGATTTCTTCCGGGGAATGCTATGCTTATAGTCATCCAGTTGCCGTCAGCATCCCTTACAGGTACTGCAGGAATTTTCATAAAATCCTGAGCATCATATTTTGATACCTGATTTCCCTGAGCTGAAAGCATCTGGGTAAAGTATCCGTATCTGTAAAGCAGACCTATCGCAACTAGATTCGTGTTCATATCACTGGTCTCTTTCAGATAGTCTCCTGCCAGAATTCCAAGTCCTCCGGAATAAATCTTCAAAGATGTATCCAGACCGTATTCCATACAGAAATACGCAACTGACGGGCTTTTTCTTTCTTCCTTCAAAGCCATATAGGCATTGAACTCACTCATTACCGCCTTGAGACTACCAATAAAACTGCTGTCATTTTCAAGTTCATGATAACGTTTGAGACTTACTTTATCCAGCATTGCGATAGGATTCTCGCCTGAATTCTTCCAAGCGTCCTCATCTATTAAACGGAAAAGTTCTTTAGCCGAATCATTCCAGCACCACCAGAGGTTTCTCGAAAGTACCTCAAGGTCCTTCAGTCCGTCCGGAAGGTGGCGGATAATGAAAACGCTGTTCCAAGACGGCTGGTTAACGTCTATTCTATTATACTGCATAGGCTTGTCACTTTTTGTCTGAGGGTAATTACCTCTTTCTGATATAACTTTATTTATAGCAGCCGAGTAGGCCTGCTTGTAATACATGATGTTGTTTTCCCAAAGAGCTATTTCAGATACAGACTTGGCATTCTCCATATATCTGCTTCTACTTGCTTTATCAAGGCTTGCTATTTCTTTGAAACGGGCGATTACGCCATCCACTACATCCATATAATTTGCATCAGTTCTCTTCACTACTGCAATACCAGGATGGTCTCCCATATAATGCTCGTTTACCCAAAGTCCGAAACCGGCCAATGTAGTGGTAAGGGTCGGCACCCTAAAGGCAAGACTCTCAAGAGGCGTATAACCCCAAGGTTCATAATATGAAGGAAATACTGTAAGGTCCAGACCTGCCAGAAGGTCATAATACTTCATATTGAAAATTCCGTCATCTCCATTAAGGTAAGACGGTATAAAATATACTTTTACCTTTCCGCCTCTGGCATTGTCAAGTCCCAACTCCCTGAAACGTCCTGTAATCCTGTCATACTCAGGATCCATAAGATAGTGTGAAACTTGTGTCGAATATTCGATATCAGCTCCGGAAAGTTTTGCAAGCAGATCCTTGTCCGGTCCCTTGTGTCCGGAAGGTATCATTATGAATGCCTGCACACTCTTGCCCTCTAAGTTCTTTTCATTCAGTTTTGCCAGAGCAT
>CALADR010000391.1 GCA_937890845.1 uncultured Bacteroidales bacterium
GCATTGGTGCAACCAGTACGGAAAGGCATACTGGGAATATGTAAACGAGATAGAGGACAGCAGTGTCTGGGATTATCTTACTGAGGTCTGGCAGACAATGTGCGAGGCTATCGAAAGAGGTATTGACAAGGAAGGTGTCCTCCCGGGCCCTATCCACCTCAGGAGGAAAGCCTCTACATATTTCATCCGCGCAGAAGGCTATAAAGACGTACTCCGCACAAGGGGTATGATTTTCGCGTACACACTTGCTGTCAGCGAAGAAAACGCAGCTGGAGGTACGATTGTAACGGCACCTACTTGCGGATCCTGCGGTGTGCTGCCCGGAGTACTTTACCATTTGAAGAAAGTCTATAACTTCAGTGACAAACGTATAATACGCTCTCTCGCCACAGCTGCACTTGTCGGAAATGTAGTAAAACAGAATGCATCTATCTCCGGCGCAGAAGTGGGATGCCAGGGAGAAGTGGGTGTAGCCTGCGCTATGACTGCAGCAGCTGCAAACCAGCTTATGGGAGGTAGCCCGTCGCAGATAGAATATGCTGCTGAAATGGGCCTCGAACACCACCTTGGCATGACATGCGACCCTGTCTGCGGTCTTGTTCAGATTCCTTGCATAGAAAGAAACGCTTATGCAGCAGCCCGAGCACTGGACGCAAACATCTATGCACTATACACAGACGGACTACACCGCGTATCATTCGATGAGGTGGTAAAGGTGATGAAGGAAACAGGAAATGACCTTCCGTCACTTTATAAAGAAACCAGCGAAGGCGGACTTGCCAAGGCTGCAATAGATGACTAGTATCATAGTGCTTTCATGATGTATTCAGAGAGACTGACCAATTTGCGAAGTTTCTGACTTCACCATATCAATAAGAGTTACAAGTCCCGTTCCGGTACAGGAAAATACCAAAAGGAACGGGATTTTTTATTCACATAAATTACTCAAACGCCTGACCTGTTCCTCCGTCAGGCCGGTCGCACTCCTTTTCATCAAAAACTGCGGTACCGATAATCAGCAAAGTTTGATCGGTACCGCAGAAGATTCAGGAAACGGAAGAGACAGATACCCTCCTCTCCCTAAACTATCTCAACTGTATTTACTTGCTCTGCCAGAGCTGGGAAGAAATGGTCACAAACTCTTTCTTGCCGTCAATGTAATCGGCAAAAACTTCCATTGCAGGCCTTCCGTCAGGCATATTGCAACTGCCACATCCCCCGCAGTCAGGAGACTTACAGCTGTACCTTTCCCTGATGAAATCCTCTCTCTCCTCTCTGTCTGAATAATCGATTTTAGGTGCAATCATATTTTGTCCTTTTTTGAATTTGTTATTGACTATTTTCCGAAAAGCAAGGCCATATCATTTTCCAGCATTTTGGAAGCCTTCTTTTCAGGTATGAACTTCCAAGAGCCTATTACAGACGGATTCCCTGTTTCCTCAGGAGATATAGTACCGTGCTCGGACAGATATTCATACAGAATCTCCCTGATTTCAGGATAACGTGCCACTACCCTCTCGTCAATCCTGTCAGTATCCACCTTTGCTCCTTCACGCATGATTCCGCCTCCGCCACTTGCACGGTAGGAAGTCATGGCCACATTATACCTGGCATCCATATCGAACTTCGTACCGTCTGCCAGAGACTCTATTTCTATACGGGATCCGTAAGGCTTCCTTATATCCACGGTATAATTGATTCCTGCAGCAGAATCAAAATTGTATGACCTTTCTACAAACGACCATCTTTTCTGCCCTGTGCGAGGATCTGCCGCATTCCTTATTTTAAGAAGGTTGTCACTCTTTCTTCCGGACACTGTATTTATCCAGGCATCGTATGAGTATTCAAGATAGTCCTTTATCTCGCGACCTGACATACTCACTACATAAAGCTGGTTTTCATAAGGATATATTGTAAACAAATCGTTATAAACCAACTGCCCTGCCTTGACTTTCCCATTGAAAGTAAGAGGGGCTGAAAATGAAATCTGCGCAGGAGAACAAGACAGGGACAAAGTATGGAGGAGATTCATATAGTCACACATACCTGCGTATGACTCACGGGTGTACATATCTCTCTCCAGCTTTCCTACAGGCTTCAGGGTAAATGCCTTGACAGCCTCATAATCTTTTCTGAAATGCTCCCTCATTTCCACATCTACAAGCTTCTTGTTTACCTTTATCAAGTCAGCAGAAAGTTTCTTGGAAACAACCTGTCCGTCCTTTATCTCCACTTCCACTGTTCCATGTCCTATATTACGGCAATGGCTTCCTGAATTGATAAGACAAAGATCATCCTTTGAAGCAATGAAAGGCCTGTGGTCATGAGAACAGATAAGGAAATCAACACCTTTGAGACTCTTGTAAAGATCCAGGCCCTGACTTTCAAGGACAGAACCGTCTCCGGCCCCGGTACCTGAGTGCACTGCAACAATCACGACATGCGGATGTTCCTTTTCAATCACCTTGTCCACACCTTCCTGTACCACAGGAATCAGAGACTTGAATTCCATTCCGCTCCATAGCGACTCCGCAAGCCAATTCTTTATATTAGGATTTGTATATCCGAGAATGGCCACCTTAAGACCGCTTTTGTTCACTGTGGTATATTCAGGAAAATAAGGTTCCCCATTGTCTGTCCTCAAGGCATTTGCAGCCAGAAACGGAGCCCTCATTTGTTTTGCAACTCTGTCATACACAGGATGTCCTGTCTCAATATCATGGTTTCCTACAGCTACAGCGTCATAGCCCATATAGTCTGTAATCCTTGCATACAGGTGAGGAGTAACAGTATCCACATAATTGAAATAATATGCTGCGTTGTCTCCCTGAAGACAGTCTCCGGCATCTACAAGCAGTACATTTTCAGGACCTTCAGCAGTGCGAACACTATCTACATATCTGGCCACTGCAAGCAGTGACTCTTTGGTATTGCCGCCTACATAAAGCGAATCGAAAAACCGGCCGTGGACATCATTTGTGGTGAAGAGCTGAAGCCGGTATGTTCCGTCCTTCGGTCCGGCACAAGATACGGCTGTCAGGACAAGAATAAGAAAAACGAGAAGATTATGTTTTCTCATATACTTTGTTTATTTGAAGTTAATTATAACAATCCGATACTATATACCGGTATTTATCAGATCCAGAATCGGGAATCCTTCGCGGAAACGCATCATAGGCTCTTTTTCCAGACGTGCATATACCACTTCTGTGCCACTGACATCAATACACTTTCCCTTTGACCTGCCCCTATAGTCAATAACTGCAGAATTCCCGCTGTATTCAAGCAAGGCATCATTTCCTGTCCTGTTACAGAAAACGGACCAGCACACATTCTCTATTGCCCTGGCTTTCAACAGAATCTCTGCTGCAGCATTCCTTGCTACAGGCCAGTTTGCCACATTCAGGTAGAGATCATACGGCTGTTCTGCAAAATTTCTGCACCATTCGGGAAAACGAAGATCAAAACATATATTCGGAAGGATTTTCCATCCCTTATATTCAAACACTTCCCTTCTTGTGCCTGCCACATATGCAGTATCCTCTCCTCCGAAGAAAAGATGCCCTTTGTCATATTTCAGAACAGCAACCTCCTCCCCGTCAGGATATACGAAAAAGAGTCTGTTGTACCGCATCCCGTTTTCACTTACAGGGACAGATCCGGCCAACGCACATCCGTATT
>CALADR010000392.1 GCA_937890845.1 uncultured Bacteroidales bacterium
TGTGAATGATGCCGTTGTTACCGTGGAATTTATGAATTTCAAGGTCTCTGTAATCGGAGAGGTAGCAAGGCCGGGAACATATACTGTTGAAGGTGATAAGGTAAATGTACTTCAGGCTCTGAGTCTGGCAGGAGACCTTACGATTTTCGGTAAGAGAGAGAATGTTACCGTTATCAGGGAGCAGGACGGTAAGCGCGTATTCTATAATGTGGATCTGTGTTCTGCAGAAATGTTCAAGTCTCCGGGATACAACCTGCAGCAGAATGATATAATATATGTAGAGCCGAGCGAAGTCCGTGCCCGTCAGTCAACTGTGGATGACAAGGGAATGAGAATGACCAGCATATTGATATCTTCAGGCTCACTGCTGGTATCTGTGGCGACATTGCTTGCTACACTTATCAAATAAAGAGTTTTTATAGGTATGATTTTTTAACCGGAACAGAGATATAACGTTAATTATGGAAGAAACATATAGAAATAGTATTCAGCAGGATGACCAGTCGGATATAAGACTGTCGGATATCTGGAATATGATATGGGGATATAAATGGTGGTATGTGGTTTCTGTGGCTTTTTGCATTATGATTGCACTGCTTTATCTGTACAGGACACCTGCCACATATTCACGTACTGCAAAAGTAGTTATAGATGAGGACAGCCAGGATGCGACAATGAGGAATATTGCCAATTTGTCCGGACTTGCCGGTCCAGGCACAAGTGTAAATGTCAACAATGAGGTGGAGGCCATTTCTTCACCTGACCTTATGCAGATAGTCGTGGAGAGACTGGGACTCCAGACCAGATATATGGAGCATCAGTTTATGAGAACAAGGGAATATTATGAAAACAGCCCTCTTGCCCTTTCTTTGGTAAATCCTATCGTAAATTCTTCTTTTTCTTTCAGAGTCAGCAAGATATCAGATTCGACATTTGTCCTTAAAGATTTTTTTGTCGGACCTGAAAAGATTGATGATAAGGAAGTTAAAGGCACCGTAGGTGATACAGTCGCTACTCCTGTAGGAGACATCATGCTTTTGCCTACAATATATTTTGACAAGTGGCATAATGACTTTACAGTGAGCTGGCGTAATGTAAAGATGGCTGCCAAAGCGTATTCAGGAAAATTGAATGCATCTGTTTCCGGAAAGCAGACCTCCATAGTGGTAATATCTATGGAAGATATATTTCCAAGAAGGGCGGAAAGCATTATAACTACTCTGATTGATGTCTATGGAGACCAGTGGGTGCATGACAAGAACCGCTCGGCAAGAAATACGACAGAATTCATAAATGACAGACTTGTTATTATAGAGCAGGAACTTGGCGGTATAGAGACAGATTTGAAAGAATATAAGGAGACAAACAAACTTACCGATATGCAGTCGCTTGCTGACTCCTATCTTGAAGAGTCTTCGGAATATGCTTCAAAGTCATTTGAAATAAACAACCAGCTTTCCATTGCCAAATATATAAGGGAGTATCTGGTAGATCCGAAAAATGCAAATGCCTTGATTCCGGCCAATTCCGGATTGGCAAGCACCAATATCGAATCCCAGATAGCAGAGTATAACACACTTGTACTTCAGCGCGACAAACTCATTACATCCAGCAGTGAAAACAATCCTCTGATCATTGACATAAATTCAGCGCTTTCTGCCCTGAAATCTGCGGTCATAAGGTCAATAGACAATCTTGTTACAACATTGCAGCTCCAGGCAGATAAAATCAAGAGCCAGGAAGATCTCATTATGACCAGAATAGCATCAAGTTCAGGACAGCAAATGGAGTTGCTTTCAATTGAGAGACAGCAGAAAGTGAAAGAGTCTCTGTATATTTATCTTCTTCAGAAGAGAGAGGAGAATGAGATTGCAAGTCTTGTAAATGTAGAGAATACCAGGCTTATAGTTTCGCCTACAGGATCTCCTTTCCCTGTATCTCCAAACAAAATGATGGTTCTGTTTCTGGCTGTAATATTGGGTGGAGGCATTCCTTTCGGATTTCTATTCTTGTTGAGAATGTTAGACTATACAGTAAAGGGAAAGAAGGATTTGTCCGTACTTAGCGTGCCTTTCCTTGCCGAGATTCCTCAGTTGAAATCTTCACTTAAGAGAAACCTTGCAAATATCGG
>CALADR010000393.1 GCA_937890845.1 uncultured Bacteroidales bacterium
GAGCGGAAAGATGTCAGGAATTTCACTTCCGGGGAAAAATCGTTCCGGATTGACTTCTGTGATACACTTCCTCACGGGACATACGTACTGACAGTCTTTGCAGACGGACGGACTGAGGAGCCTCTTACGTTTGATGAAACAGGCGAAAACCTGAAACTTCATCCGGACAGTTTCGAGGGTGGTGATACATATCTTACCACGGATACCCTGGTATACGATGCCTGGAGTTACGACTATGCTGTCGGGCTGGAAAGGGTCAAGGGAAAGCTTCTTGTGCTTATGGAAAGCCTTCCGTCAGACTGTGCTGTGGCTGATCACTCTGTAAATGGCCTTTATGACCATGTCACTCCTTCATTTATTTATAAGGGTCAGTCAGCTGTAATGAAATCCTTATCTGTATCAGAGCAGGACCATACCAGCGTTCTTTCAGGTACTTTGCTTTCTCCTTCTGCCGGTGGCGGTGAGTCAGTATTTTCACTTTCCCTGAAGGACAATGCCGGTTCTGTATTGCCGGGACCTCATGATTCAGCTGTCAAAGTAAGTTTAAGACGCAATGAACTGACTCTTCTGCGCTATTCATACGGCTCCGGTGGAAAGCTTGTCATCAGCCTGTATGTCAACGACCATTGGGAGGTAGTTCATGGAATGGAAATAGATTGATTTATAATAATTTATTACAGTAATATTTTTTAATGTTTAACTAAACAAAAGTGAAATGAAAAAAAGTAATCTTTTTTGGGCAATGGCTGCCGGTGTGCTGGCATTCAGCGCCTGCAGTAAGACAGAAAGCGGTATTGTACCGGAGAATGACGGAGCAGCACAGCAGATTGTGCTCCAGGTAGCAAACGGTGGCGACCTTACCACCCGTGCCGGCCGTCCTATGTACGGCAGTGAGGCAAAGCAGACTATTGAGAATGTGAAACTCATTATCTGTGACGCTTCAAATCAGGTAGTATATGCTGAAAATATTGCAAACTGGAATACAGATCAGGTTTCAACCCCATATTCTACCGGCGGACACGGAAGAGAGAAAGTCGTAGAACTCAAAGGTGAAAACAAATTGCCAGGAGATGCAACCTATACAGTGTATGCTATCGGTTATCACAATAGTTCAGACTATACAAACATCAATGAGGCTGTTGTAAATATCCAGAAAGGTGTCACATTCAATGAGAATGTGAAACTTACTCTTAATCAGGCTGCCGGAAATAAAATCGGTGAGGAGATTTTTGCAGGTTCTTTAAAAATTACAACCAAAACCGGCAAAGGTTTCAAGACACCAGTTGTACTTAACCGTCAGGTAGCAGGTGTTTTCGGATATGTTCACGAAATTCCGTTCTTTGAAGGTGCAACTAACCTCAAGCTCGTTGCTTCCGCAAGAAATACCGGACTCGTTCTCGGACATTTTGCAAATGAGCAGATTGCAACCAATGGTGGTGCAGCAAATGTGAATTATGTTATCAACGGAGAAACTCCTGCTGATGATAAAGTTCTTTTTGATATCAAACTGTCAGACTGGTTTACAGCGATTAAGGCAGATAAAAACGGAATGATTGATACTACTACCTGGAAAAATCCTCTCGCTTCAGAAGCAAACTTCAAGAAAGGTTCCGTATTCGGAGGTAATTTCGTGACTCCTTTCGCAAAGGCTTCCAGTAATACTCTTATACTCCAGCTTACAAAGGGAACTGAAGTGTTGAGAGAGTGGATTGTAAAACTTCCTGCTTCAGACAAACAACTTAAAGAGCACGATTTGTTAACTTGGAAAACTAACAACTTTGCATCAGCAAAGAATACTGACGATAGCAAGGTATATAACATCGTCCGTAACCACCTCTATGGTATCGGTACAAGAAATGAGGACAAGCCTGTCGATCCTGATAAGCCAAATCCAGAAACCGATAAACCGGAGTCACTTAACAACAAGCATGAACTTGTACTCCAGGTAAATGACAACTGGGAAGTAATCCACAAGATGGAACTTGAATAATGGTTTTTAAAGCCTTGTTTTCAAGGTAATATGTTCTTGGGGTGGCAGGAGTCGCCTGCCGCCCTGTTTTAAATGCTGCCTGAGCAGCATATTTTACTGATAATCAGCCTCGGTCAAAATCAGAAATATGAAAAGATATTCATCACGACTTCAGTATCTCATAAATAATTTGTATAAGGTATGTGCAGGGACATCATTTCTCTGGGCACTTCTCTTTTCCTCTTGTGTGAGAGAAGAAATGCTCGAGCCTGTCCATGAGCCTGAAGCTCCTACCAGAGCTACATTGACTGTCGAGAAACCTGGAGGTCTGATCCAGCAGGCTGACGGTACCTGGAAAGCGGAGAACTGCCGCGTGCCTCTCGTAGGTTCCGGGTGCATAGTGAACGATATTTTCAAGCAGGTGGATGTAATATCCGGAGGTTCTGAAAAAATCGGAAATATTACCGACCTTGACCTTAAGAATCATTACACAGTTCCTGTAGCGGTGGAGGCCAAACTGCTCTATACTCCCATCACTTCCGTAAAGGATCTTCACAGAGTATATGACAAAGGACAGAAAGTCGGATTTGTCTATAAGGACAACAATGAAGGCGGGGCAAGTCTTCTTGACGTGAAATTGCTTAAAGGACTGACCCTCACTACATATTTAAAAGGCGTAAAGCAGGAAAGCTCTATATCGGACACAGGCTCAAGCGTCCTAACTCTTGACCTGCTCTCTCTTAACAGTAACAGCAATATTGAAAACAGGGTAATATCCTTTGATGCAACCAAGCCTTTCGATGAAGTGGTGCTTGGAGTCACAGGAGTTGATGTAAACGCATTGACCAACATTTCATTGTCAGTCAAATATGCCTTTGTAGGCGAGAATCCTGAAATCAGAGCTACATCAGAGCCGGATTTTAAATTTTTCTGGACCGGCGGTTCTCCTGTTGTGGGGGATAATAATATTGCAGGAGAATCCAACATAACAGATAGCGACCCTACAAATTCCGCTCCGTTTACATCTGAAATAGGTTTTGCTTCTTATGCTATTGTCAATCTTAAAAAAGAAATGCCGGTAGGGTCGGAAGTCGGTTTTTGTTACAAAGTAGGAAAACTCATTGACTTGGGTGTATTAGGTACAGATAATCCTAAACTTACCACATATAGCAGTAATGGGAAAAAACTTGAATCTTCGGAGCCGGCCAAGTCACTTTTAGGTTTGAGTCTGATAGGCGGAAATGGAAAAAAGACTTTTACTAACATAGAAATAAAAGAATCGTGCAGTCAAATAGAATTTCAGCATCCGCGAAAACTTCTTGATTTAGGAGGTATGTCTGTTTTCTATGCCTATGTCAGAGAGGGCGTGAAACTTGACCCGGCAAACGAGTTTACATTCGGAAACGACACCACTTACAGCAATTCATACAGGCTTCCGAAGTCTGAAAAAGGGACAGTAAAGTATCAGATACTTTATTCTCCTTATGGAAGCAAGCCTGCAGTGTCGCAGTTGGGCGGAACACAGATGCTTGACGGAATGACACACGACGGAGCCTATCGCATCCAGGCTCTCTATACCAGCGGTACAGACGGCCGGCAGGTGAGCCATATTGCTACTATATACAGAAAATCAGAGTCCCGCAAGGAGGGAAACATATATATAACGGCACGCTCTCATGGAGCATACGCCGCTGAACCCATAGGATGGCACGGCTCGCTGCTGAGTCTGTTCAAAGGCAGCAATAGCCTTAACAATGTGGTTGACAACCCGTTGGACAATTATGCCGTCGCATATAATCTTTTATCTCTTCTTGAATGGTCGCCAGTCGCATCATTCAAGTTAAATACTCCGGTAGGTGGTGACGGTGAGGTCAGGACAGGCTTTGTCGTCAAGAGCAATACACATCTTCTTGACCTGACGGCTCTCAGCTATTTCAAGATAAAACTATATAGCGGAAGCTCCTTGGTCTACGAATCCGCTTCGTCAGGAAACTCTACCGTAAAGCTCGGGCTTTTGGGCTACGACCGCAGCAAGGTCCGCCTGAGCGCACTTACTGACCAGTCGTTTGACCGAATGGAACTTTGGGCAAAAGGGGCAGCTACTCTTATGGAAAGCATCCGTATATACAATATCTTCTACGAAGACAGTGCCTGTGATGCCACTTCGGAAGTGGGCGGCGGATTTGAACTGATGACCAATATCAAGGACAATCTGATCATTGATTACGAGAACACCAAACTTGCCGGTCTTTTGGCTGTAGGACAGAAAGCTACTGAACTGGGCAATATGCTGGACG
>CALADR010000394.1 GCA_937890845.1 uncultured Bacteroidales bacterium
AGTTGCCAGAACCAGGGTATAGGCACGATATACCGGCTCACAGGTGACGGATTCGACACAATCAGCCAATTCAAACTGGCATCATTCAATCCTGTAAACCATGCAAACGTCGCATCATTCGGTATTGAAAAGATATGCAAAGACGATCCGTTTCCTGTCGTATACATAAGCCACTGCCACAGGAAGCCTATTGACGGAAAAAAAGATCTGCTGTTTGTAGAAAGAATCTCTCCGGACATGAAATCATCATCTCTGGTACAGACTATTTTCTATAATGATGTCAACAAAGATTTCGGATACGCATTGCAGTGGGTAATAGACAGGAAGAACAAACTTCTGTACGGATATGGCAATACTATTGACAATACAAACACAGCAAACCGACACAGAGTCATAAAATTCCGTCTCCCTAAACTTTCTGATAGAGAATTCATCACTTTAAACCCGGAAGACGCTCTTGAAAACTATGTAATAGAGGAAGTGTCCGGATTCAAATTCAATCCGATAGGACAGGGGCTTTTCGTTTCCAGAGACAAGCTTTACATGCCTACAGGATTCGGAACAGAAAAGGCGCCTTCAATCCTGTACATCTGGGATCTCAAGAAAAAGGCAATGGAAGTCGTAGACCTCAGCAAAGAGACTAAAGGAGAACTGGAAGATATCTCAGTAATTTCCAAAAACAGTATAATCTACAACAAAGACTCTAAAACAACACTCCTACTGCAAAGCCAGGACGGATTGTTCACAGTAACTCTATAAATAATATAGAGGCCGGATCAAAAGGAATTTTTCCTCTTTGAGAATTGAATATTCGAAACTTTAACAGGGATGACCTTAAAGCCTTATGGCTGGGTCTTCCCTGTTTCTTACTGAAAAAGCTAAGTCTCTGAATGACCGGATTCTTCTACAGCACACTACTGCTGAGGAACGATAGAGATAGCAAATCCGCCGCCACGGGCCATTTTCATCTTCAGAACAGTCCTTGAAGTGACTTTCTTTTCCACAATGCTGTAGGTCTCAGGATTTGTCTTATAATCGGTATCCTGTGCATCAGAATATATTCGTGCCACATATTTGCGTCCAGGCTCGAGGAAATCAAGAGATACCTCAAGAGAGCGGGCATTCTCGTCTGTCACTCCGCCGACATACCAGGCTCCATCCGCCGCAGAAGTCACCCGGTCTGGCTCTGAATTGCCATCCCGCGCAGAATCTGCTTTGTCTGAAGACTTTACCTTGCGCGCTATTACTATGTAGTCTCCCGGCTCGGCAGACAGATACCGGCTTTCAGACCACTCCACCGGCACATCCTTTATGAACTGGAAGGCATCCATATGAGCCTGGTAATGCTCCGGCATATCGGCCGCCATCTGGAGAGGAGAATAAAGTGTCACATAAAGAGCCAGCTGGCCGGCTATAGTAGAATTGACATGGGAATCATTGGCAGGATTTATCTTGGAAACATCCATCATGAATATGCCAGGGGTATAGTCCATAGGACCTCCCTGCAGCCTCGTAAACGGAAGGATAGTCACATGATGCGGCTTCGTTCCTCCGAAAGCCTGATACTCTGTTCCGCGCGCAGACTCGTTGCCGATAAGGTTTGGATAAGTCCTGCACAGACCGGTAGGACGCACAGCCTCATGCGCATTCACCATTATATGATGCTCTGCAGCCTTCTTGACTGCATAAAGGTAATGGTTGTTCATCCACTGTCCGTAATGATGCTCACCGCGCGGTATGATATTGCCTACATAACCGCTTTTAACGGAATTGTATCCATACTTTTCCATAAGGCTGTAGGCATCTTCGAGATGACGCTCGTAGTTGCGGACAGACGAAGATGTCTCGTGATGCATCATCAGCCTGATTCCCTTTGAATGAGCATAGTCGTTAAGTGTCTTTATATCAAAGTCAGGATAAGGGGTGACAAAATCAAAGACATAGTCCTTGCTCTGTCCGAACCAGTCCTCCCAGCCGACATTCCAACCCTCGACCAAAAGCTGGTCAAACCCATGCTCTGCTGCAAAGTCAATATAACGGCGGACATTTTCATTGTTTGCACTATGTTTTCCGGAAGGAGTGGCTGAAACATAATCTGTCTCACCAAGCTTTACAGATGGAAAGTCGTGAGTATACGCCCACTCTCCTTTCCCGGTAATCATCTCCCACCATACTCCCATATATTTCACAGGCTTGATCCACGACACATCTTCATAGGCACAAGGTTCATTGAGATTCAAAATCATACGCGAAGCAAGAATATCCCTGGCATCATCAGACACCATAACCGTACGCCAAGGTGTATTGCAAGGAGTCTGCATATATCCTTTCCATCCCTGAGCACCAGGAGTAAGATGAGAAGTGAATACGAAATTCCTGTCATCAAGGTCCAGATGCATGCATGAATAATCTACTAAAGCAGCCTCATGTATGTTTATATACAGGCCGTCATCTGTCTTCATCTGCAGGGAAGTCTGCACTCCTGTAGGCGAGAACGGAGTCTGGGAAGAATTTGGAGTAACAGCAGATTGCATAAGAGAACGGATTTCGGAAAGCCTTGACTCCACATAGTCATACTCCTGTGTATCATAGTCTCCCGGTATCCAGAAAGCCTTATGGTCACCGGCCATTGCAAACTGAGTAAGCTCTTCCTTAATGACAAAATAGTTCAGATTCTCTTGTACAGGAAACTCATATCTGAACCCGAGTCCCTCGTCAAAAAGGCGGAATCTGACTATCATTTTCCTGCCGGAAGCATCCTGGACAAAAGGAACTGCAAGTTCATTGTACCTGTTCCTTATATACTCTTCCTCACCCCATACAGGCTTCCAGGTCTCGTCAAACTCCGAAGTCTCGGGCACACATGCCGAAAAGCTGTCATAAAGCGAAACCGGAGCCCCTGTCTCACCTCTTTTTATCTCTGTGCCGAATTCCAGTGCTGGGGAATCCCCTTTCAGCTCAAGTCCCAAACGGCTTGGCAAAATCACGGCACGTCCTTTATATTCAAGGGAATAAACAGGCTCACCTTTCTCTGACAATGCAACCTTCAGAAAAAGATTGCCATCCGGAGAGCGCAACTGGGCTGTTGCCTGTGCAGGCTTGCTATCATGCGCACTGACATTTGCGGCAAATCCGTCAGTTGCCGCAAATGCGGCTATCATTCCTATTGATATCAATATATTTTTCATCTTAAACATTGTCTTATCGTTTAAACTCTACTACAAGTGCCTGTCTTGACGGGACATAAGTGGAATCAGACATTGCCACAGTCTCCCCTGTCATCACATTGCGGCCCTCTCCGAGACCTCCTGCTATTTCTGCATAATGCGACCATGGAACACTCTTCTTTCCGCGGGAGTTATTTATAAATACAAACACGGCATCGGTATCATCATAGCGGAAATATGCATAAGTATTGTCCCTTGAAAGGAAATGCATCGTCTTGCCATTGTGAATCACAGACTTGCCTTTGCGCCACTGGAACAGTTTGCGTGTAAAGTCGTACATTGAAGCCATCTGTCCTTCAGGTACTGCGACACCGTCCGTATTGGCCCTGGCAGAAGCCCTTCCTTCCGAAGAGAACAAATCCGTATCATCGCCCTTCCATCCTCCCGGGAAGTCAACGCGGAGACCGCCGTGTTCCTGGGACTGGTCTTTTGAAAGGAACATCATTTCGTCACCATAGAGAATCTGCGGAATGCCGCGCATAGTGGCCATCATGACCATGGCCAGTTTGAAACGGTCCGGATTCTTCTTCAGCATATCACCTATACGCTCAGTATCATGGTTGCCCGGGAATATCATCATCTTCGAAAGGTCATGATAAACGAAATCGTGTGACAGACAGTCATATACCTTGGTCATTCCATGACCCCAGTTGCGCGCATCCATATTAAGCCCGGCTATAAGCGCCTCCATAAGAGGGAAGTCCATAACTGACGGAAGATGAGAGTCGAATCCGTCCTTGTTGGGATTGCCTCCCTGCCAGTATGCAAGCTGAGGAATGGATGAAGTCCAGCATTCTCCCACGATGTTCAGGTTCGGATACTCCGCGAGTACAGCCTCGCACCATCTTGACATAGGCTCTTTTTCATTGTAAGGATAAGTATCCACTCTCAGGCCGTCAAGTCCGGAATACTCTATCCACCAGACTGCCCACTGCTGGAAATACTTGAGGACAAACGGGTTGTCCAGATTCATATCCGGCATCGAAGATACGAACCATCCGCTTTCCTGCAGATTCAGATCATACTTTGAAGCGTTCGGGTCCATATTGGTGGAAAAGCAAGTATTGGTACCTGTATATTCAGGGAAAACATGTACCCAGTCGCGAAAAGGAAGGTTGTCCATCCACCAGTGCGCAGTACCGCAATGATTGGTAACTATATCCATTATCACTTTAAGACCGTGTGTATGGGCCTTTTCCACAAACTCACGATAAAGCTCGTTGCTACCGAAACGAGGGTCTATGTGATAGTAGTCTGCACAGGCATAACCGTGATAGGACCCTTCAGGCTCGTTATCAAGAAGAAGCGGAGTATTCCATATCGCAGTAGCTCCAAGGTCTGCAATATAGTCCAGATGGTCTATTATACCCTGGATGTCTCCTCCGTGACGGCCGAAGAACTCGTCTCTTGCAGGCTTCTCGACAGTATCATCCGTAGCGTCATTGGACGGATCACCGTTTGCAAACCTGTCAGGCATAATAAGATATATCATATCTGCTGCAGAAAAACTGCCTCTTTCCGCAGAGCCTTTCTGCCTCAACGATATTTCATACGGATATTTGAAAGATTCCTTTCCATCAGAAAATACCAGCCAGTACTGTCCGGGAACAGCATCTGAAGCGACTGCAACATCGACAAAAATATAGTCAGGGCTGTCCGCCTTGTGTATATTCTTGACTTTCACTCCACTGCCTCCCTCGACAGTAACATCGAACGAGCTTATATCCTTGCCTCCTACCATCAGCTGAAGAGGAGTTTTCATTCCAACCCACCACGAAAGGGGTTCCACTCTTTCCACTCTACCGTCTGCATCAGGAGTTGATGCCGGATCAAAACCAGGATGAGCCGAACAGGAAACAAGACCTGCCACTGCAAGTGTCATTATAAAATTCTTTAACATAAATCTGCGGTAAATTTATTATTATTATTCAATCATTCTATTCCTGGGCAAGGATTGTGGCGGATGTCGCCCGTGCACTGATATAAGCCCCGGAGTATGCTCCAAGTCCGGTTGCATCAGCCTGACCGTTCTGTGCCAGCACTTTATAATTTCCTTCTGGAATTTCCACCCTGAGAGTCTTCTTTGAGCCGTTGAGCAGTACTACAAGCGACTTCGCAGAATCTATTCCTTCCAGATCGCTGATTCTGAATGCTACGGCACAAGGGTCGTCAATATCGATAAACTCGAGTTTCTCCCTTACCAGAGATGCATCTCCAAGACAGAAACCCGGATGCGCGTGTCTGATGGAAGCCAGGCCACAATAATAATCAGTAAGATCCTTGTACATGGTCTTGTAAGTCCAGTCAATTGCATTTATACTGTCCGGTGAACAATAACTGTTCTTAGTACCCTGCTTGTGACGGAAAACCTCTTCTCCGCAGAAAATAAAAGGCATACCCTGAGACGTATATACTGCAGTCTGGGCCAGTTTCACCATTTCAATTTTCTTTTTGTCCGAATCATCAGATGCCTCATTCATCCTGTCCCTGAGACAATGGTCATCATGACAACTCACATAACTGAGATGCTGCAGAGGATTTGCAGCCCATGCTTTTACACTGACACCTGGATGCTCCACTCCGCCGACAATTCCGAACTCTACATTGGCTTTGCTTCCATGGACACCTCCCATAAAACCAAGGTGAGAGCAATCAAGAGGACCACGCACGGCATCACGCAAATTATCGCTGAACGCTCCGATCCTGTCAAGCATATAAGTATTGTCCTTCAGAGCAATAGTCTCAGGGGCAAGCGCCGGTGACATAGCCGCCCAGCCTTCACCGTAAAGTACCACGTCAGGGTCAATGGCATGCAGTCTCTTGCTTATAAGATTCATTGTCTCTATATCATGGATAGCCATCAGATCAAAACGGAAACCGTCTATATGATACTCCTGCATCCACCATTCAAGAGATTCAACCATAAATTTCCTGAACATCTCCTTCTCGGATGCTGTCTCACTTCCGCATCCTGAAGCATTGCAGAATGTTCCATCCTCGTTCATCCTGTAAAAATAACCTGGATTTGTCCTCTCAAAACCCGGTACATCTGTAGATGAAGTATGATTATAGACTACATCAAGGATAACCCTTATCCCTGCCTTGTGAAGAGACTGTATCATCTGCTTGAACTCACGGATTCTTATATAAGGGTCAAACGGGTCAGTAGAATAGGAACCCTCCACAGCATTGTAATTCAGAGGATCATATCCCCAGTTGTATTGAGGCTCGTCGAGACGGGTCTCGTCCACGGTATTGTAATCCGTAGAAGGAAGAATCTGTACATAAGTGATTCCAAGCTCTTTAAGATGATCTATACCTGTGGACAAGCCGTCAGGATTTATTGTACCATGCTCAGTCAGTGCGATATATTTTCCTTTATTCTTTACTCCCGAAGCAGGGTGTATGGAAAAATCCCTGTGATGCATTTCATAGATGATTATGTCTGAAGGCCTGATCTCAGGGCTCTTGTCCTCGGACCATCCTTGAGGATCCGTATGATCCCAATCGATCACCGCACCTCGCATCCCATTGACACCTACAGCCTTTGCTGCCATTCCCTGTGTCTCTTTCAGCCATTTTCCTTCCCTGCACACCTGGAATGTATAGAACATCCCTAAAATGTCATCTTTTACAGTCTTTGTCCAAAGTCCGTATTCTGATGACTTCAAATCCAGCTCCCTCTCCGGAGTCTCACTCAGGGCTGAAGAGTAAAGTTTCAGTTTTACAGCTTCAGCCCCGGGAGCCCAAAGACTGAAAACAGTCTTGCCGTCTTCCCACAGGCATTCTTCATATCTGGTTTCAGGTATCATCCTATCAGTGTTTGGTGTACAGGCCGCAAGTGCAGCTGCAGCCAGAGCCAATATAAAACTATGTTTCAACATTTTCAAAACTTTTAAGTAAATTTACTAACACTACTCTTTTACTATGAGCCTGAACTCTCCAGGTCTCAAATTAAAGGAAAGGGCATTATGACCTTCTGAATCTACTGTCACATTATAAGTCCCGGAACCGAATGCTTCGTAATCCTTCCACATTCCTGCAGCCGGAAGCCAGGCAGTAATGATTCTGTCAGAAGTAGAGAAATTTCCGATTACTGCAAATGATTTTCCATCAGCAGTACAATAGATGAATCTTCCGTTGTCCCACTCATTGTTTGAGACATACCATTTGAAATCGGCATCCTTGTCAAAAAATTCCGGATTTTCACGGCGGAATTTCAAAAGACCGCAATAAGTGTCATACAGTCCTTTACGGTATTTGTTGGAAAGATACTCCTGCGTCTTGACAGGTTTTTCGCTCGTATCACCGTTTCCTCCTGAAATATCATATCCCAATTCTCCGAACTGCCAGATCATCTTCGGTCCCGGAACAGTCAGGAAAAATGCCGCACAGCATCCTGCACGCCTCATGGACAAAGCCAAAGGTGCATCTTCTTCCGAAACGGAAGGCTCTGACGGTCTTTTGCCTGTCTCCATAAGCCATAGTTCCGCTGTAGAAGGACTGAAATACACATCATATTTGCCGGCAGCATCCACTCTGAGGTTTTGTGATTCCGGACCTGAATAAAGGGCAAAACTCTCACCCACTTTCAGACTCATAGCCTTGCCAGGAGCACCGTAATTACCTTTGTCCCACACACTTCCTTCTCGAACTTTAAACTCTGCAGCCAGAGGAAAATCCACACTCTTTGAAACATAGAAAGAACCTTCCTTTACCATTTTGACGTCAGGCTTTTCACCCCAACCGGTAAAACTTCCGCAAATTCCCCAGTCTGAAGACTCGGAGGCTCCGGTAGCTCCATAACAGATACGCTGCTCATCGTGGCTTTCCATATATGACACATAGCCTCCGAACGGACTGGTCGAATAGGCAGCAGAGAAATCCGCCTTGCTTCCTTTTAGAGCACTTGCATATTCATTGTTGACCTTTCTCCAAAGCTGGGCACCAAATTCCGCAAGTTCCTTTTCCTCCCGTGCATCTCCAAGATGTTCTAAAATCACCACAGCATCGGAGTTAACACTCTGAATGTAATCATAGTAATCTCTTAAAATAGCGATTCTTGAGGCATCATAAGCACTCCACGCACCCACATCATTTCCACTGTTTTTCTGAGTAAATCCTTTCGAAAGGTCAAAGCGGAAACCATCCACATCATATTCCTCCAAAAGGTAGCCCAGACTCCTTTTCACGTGCTCTCTGACCATCTGGTTTTCATGATTCCAGTCGTGGAACACACTAAAAGGATGGGTTGCAGTCACATTGAACCAAGGATTCTGCTCGGAAGTGCAGCTCTTGGATTCGTTCCAATACATCTTGGCCCAAGGGTGAGAGCCTGTAGCATGGTTATATACCACATCTACTATCACGGCCATTCCACGGGAGTGGCACTCGTCAATGAACTCCTTATATTGCTCTCTGGTACCGTAAGCCTTGTCAAGGGCAAAATAATGGTTGGGATTGTACCCCCAGCTCAAGTTGCCGTCGAATTCCTGTATAGGCATGAGTTCTATTGCATTGACTCCGAGCTTCTCGAGATAATCCATCTGTGCCATTGCACCGGCTATGTCCTTGGAAACAGAAAAGTCCCTGAACAGCAATTCGTATATAATCAAGTCATTCTTATCCTCGACCCTGAAGTCCTTATGCTGCCACTGATACTCGTCTTCAGAAATACGGAATGCAGAAACAAGGCCTTTCGCCCCTTCCGGATATGGTCTTATTCCACTCAAATACTGGTCGTTCCACTGATCATAAACAATCTCAGTATATGGGTCATCAACACGAATGTCCGCTCCTGATCCTTTTCCAAGACGATACTGATACCTGTATTCCTCTGATTGGTCGAACCCATCCAGTGTAATCCACCAGCATCCGGCGGCATCATCACGCTTCATTGCCCCTTCCGGAACTCTCTCCCAATTATTCCAGTCCCCTACTATATAACAATACTCTGACCTCTCTCCAAATTTGTTTTTGTCATAGAATACAAACGTAACAGAGCCATCCGGACTACAGTTTATTCCATACTGCACACCTGAGGGCATTGTTTCATTTACCACAGGATCCGGAACAAACTCTTCCAATTGATAAAGATCGTCTGTAACTGAGCAGAACTGGTCTGCTTCATGACTTTTCAGCTCTCCGTCCTCCGAACGCACAATTATTGCCATTTTCGTTACAGGAGTAGTTCCCGAGCCTAAATATTCTCTGACTGAAGGTTCAAGTTTCAGTTCCCATGAGTTGTCGGCAGTCTTGGTAAAATGTACTTTCTCATCACTTACACCCCATTCGCAAGGGACAAATTTCCATTCGTCCTCAACTATTACGCCCAAATGTCCATAAACTTCCCCTTTAAAATTATATAAAGGATTGGAAGGCTGAGGGTTAAACTTTATAATACAAGACTTGTCAGCATTTGGTTTTACAGGATCCAATGTAATTCCTGACTCTGGTACAGGGTAAAAATCCCCTTTGTCAGAACCTCCGGATGAAGAACTGTCTTCGCCTTCCTGCTCTACCACAAGTTTCCTTGATTCAAGTCCTGAAACTGAAAAAGTAAGAGTGGCTTTCCTGCTCTTACCTCCTATATTTGACTCCGCCCTGACAGAAAAGCGTGTGTTTCCGCTCCCTGACATTTCCGAAGGCACACACCATAACGAACCTTCAGACATACCGAGAGTCCAGTCACCGTCACAGTTAAGTGATATAATCCTAGTACCTCCTTCAATAGGGATGACTACTGTTTCCGTACTAAGCTCAAGAAATGTCGGTCCTTTGGTACATGAAAATACCAGAAGCACCGTACAGAGCATATAAAGAATCTTTTTCATATTTGATTTCAATATTTTTAATTGGCAGCATACGGACCGGTCAGGGTCCGTATGCCGGAAGTTTTACTGCGCAGTTATTTTATCTGTGCATTGCTATTGTCAAATGAGAAATCTTTGTCAAGAACAAGCGGACCAAGGTTAACAGTCTGAGAACCGTCGCCATTGTTGAAAATCAATGAAACTGATTTTCCTATATGCTCGGCAGGAAGTTCGATAACCCATTCACTTCCTGATTGTGTTATTGCCGTACCAGGCCAGTCTCCAAGAGTGAACGAAACGCCTTCGCTTCCCCATCCGTAAATATTTACTTTTTCCCAGTTCGCTTCGTTCTTGTATACAATCTTCACAGTTGGAAGAGCAGTCTCGGAATACTCGAATTTTCCTTCACCATTCTTGGCTCCAAGTTCATAACATTTGTCTCCGTCAAGGACAACATCCTCAATGTTGATTGTCTGCTCCGAATCATTGTTGAAGATAAGACCTACTCCTGTCTTGCCCCAGTTTTCTGCTGCGAGAGTCCAATACTGATAAGCCTGGCCTCCGAGTGTAGCAGAACCGTCAGCAGCAACACCAGGCCAACTTAACTCAGTAGCCATACCCCAGCCATAAAGGTTGTTTACAGTCCAGTCCATTGACTTCATAAGGACTTTAATTGGTCTTGCTCCTTCTGGAAGTGGATCCGGCTCTGGTTCCGGTTCAGGTTCAGGAGTTCCGCCTGTACCGTAATCTCCAGCATTGAGTTCGAATGTCATCTCATCAGGATTATTGAGATTCAAATAAATACGATAGTTTCCAGCAGGAACTTTAATATTGTTGCCTCCATCAAGAACTCCAGAAACGGCATCTTCAGTTGCTGCATTTACACCCCAGCTGAGAGTCCAGGCACCGTCAGCACGGAACTTCATTTCTCCCTTTGAAAGAGTGACGTCAACCCAGAATTTCTGCTTCTGAGCATCAAAATCCATGACCAGATCATTGTCCCAACTTCCAACAGCATCACCAATGACACCGATCTTGTCACAAGAGAACTGTTTGCTCAGAACAAGTGAAGAACGGTCGAATGCAAAGCGGTAGAATCTGTGTGAATAGTTCATTATATTCTTGGAACCTCCGCTAGGCCAAAGTTGAAGTGTCGCAGGCTCTGTCTCTGCATTTTCTTCCTGAAGTCCCCAGTTACTCTTGTCATCCCAACCGGTTGCAGTACCTTTTATCTTGAATCCGTTGGCTGCCTTTTCTCCGAAATCAACTACTCCTGAATAAATGATCTCGTCACCGGCAAAGCTGAACAACTTCTGCATTTTGTCATCAGCCCATCCGCAATAGTCTCCTATAACATAAATCATAGGATAGACACGCTCAGCTACAGTCACTGTCACTTTTGAAACCACGGCCTCAGAATAATATTTTGCCTGTCCTGTTCCTGCCGTAGCACTTATCATGAATTTGACATCAGTAGGAGTTCCGGCAGGCAGGCCAAGTCCGCCATGCTCTTTGTCAAGAGAAAGCGGTGCATTGAGAGACTCGTATGTCTGCTCTGATGAAGTCCCGCTTATTCCGGTGAACAAGGCGAGAGTATCAGAACCGTAAGCGGCTTCTATTGAATAATTTACCTGTGTAGAAACACCGAAGTCCGCAGTATCCCAGGTGAATGTCACAGGAGTAGCCATGTTTTCAGCAGTAATGGCTATCTCTGAAGGCAGACTGTGCAGAACGGGAGGAACGACATCCTCAGGGGCAAACATCTGCACCTGCTCAAGTTCCTGGCAGGCAGTCATAGTTCCGGCTGCAGCCGCCAGTATTGTCATATATTTTATAAAATTCATATTTTTAAGGTTTTAAAATTATTTACCTTCTGTCTGGGCTGCACCATAACCCGGATTCTGATGAAGTTCAGGATTGGAAGCAAGTTCAGATGCCGGAATAGCAAATATCTTCATGTGGTCACTGAATCCCTGGCCTGTAAATATTCCGCCCTTGTAAGTCCAAAGGAAAGAAGATGAGGTAAACTTGCCGTATCTGATAAGGTCAGTCCTTCTGTGGCCTTCCCACATAAGCTCTCTTGCACGCTCTGCAAGCAGATAGTCTGCATCGTATGATGACGGAGCTGTCACACCGGCACGCTCTGCAAGCTCTTTAAGTTTAGGAAGAGCCGCATTTGCCTGGCCGAGCTGCTGGCAAGCCTCTGCATAAATCAGATAGATTTCACCGAGCCTTATCATAGGATAGTCTATATCACTGTATGCCTTGGTCTTGGCGGTTTCTGCAAACTCATCGCGGGTCTTGTCATGAGGAATATTGTTGAACTTGTTGCATGACCAGCCGTTAAGGAACACATACAATGCATCCTGCATTGACTCTTGTCTTCCGCGGATAAGGAACATCTGTCCGCGCTTGTCCGTGCAGTCATATGTTCCTGCCGTATAGTCAGCATTTTTCACATTGAAATACTTCTGTACATACTCATACGGTACACGGATTCCTGCCCAGCCATTGTTCACTCCGTTCATATATCCGTAATCAGCGTTTGTAGCCTCATCAGCAGTGATTGCAGCAAGAGTCAGATATGAAGTTCCGCCATAAGACTGGGTCTGCTCGGCATCGTATGCAACTCCCCAGATGATTTCCTTGAGAGCCTCAGGATTTTCCCCGTTGTCACCTCTGAACAGGTCAGAATAGTTTTTACAAAGAGAATAACCCAGTCCGAATATTGCCTCGCAGGCATTCTTGGCCTCTGTCCACATGGATTTTCCCGCATAAACCTCTGCATTGAGGGCCATTCTTGCAAGAAGTCCGTAGGCAGCACCCTTGTCGGCACGAGGATAGTTTGACCTTGCTGCAGGAAGTGCGCTTGTTTCTGAAGTAAGGTCATTAAGTTCTCCTATGCAATAGTTGAACACATCCGCCCTTGAATGCTGCACCGGATTCACTCCGCCTCCGAAAGGAGAATCCTCAGTAGTAAAAGGAACATCTCCGAAAGTATCCAGAGCCATCCAGTAGAAATATACCCTGAGGAAACGGGCCTCTGCACGGAAACTTTCAATCTTCGCAGCGACATCAGCACTCACTCCTCTGTCTGAGAGTTTTGAAGGCGCAGTCTGGCGGAGAAATTCGTTGACATATGCAATTCCCTGCATTGTGCGGACATAAACTGCATAAGTGGCATCATTGTCCGCATCCGACCAGGTATTCGTATTCAAGGCTCTTACCCAGGCATCGTTTTCCCAGGCTACCTTGCACGCATCGGCCGTAGGCTCCTGAACAGACCAGAATGCCCTGGTAAGCTCTGATGCTCCTCCGTCACTTACCTGTAGGTCAGTAGTCTCGTTGGAAACGAACTGGAAATAAAGTTTTGCAAGGCCGGAAAGATAGCCGGCTTCATCTTTTCCGTAAACTGTCTCTGATGTAGAGTCTGACGGATTCAACGGCAGAGTATCCAGATCACCTACGCATGAAGTGAACATCACGGACAATCCGGCCGCAGCCAATGCAATATATCTTGTTTTTCTTTTCATTGTTCCGATGTATTAAAAGTTGATGTTCAGACGGAGTGAGTAAGTACGAGGACGAGGCCAGATAGAGCCGTCAATTCCGTTCACTCCAGGTATTTCAGGGTCTACACCACTATATTTGGTGATTACAAACACATTCTGTACACCAAATGCAAGACGGATGTCACCTTTCCAGCGAGGGAATTTCCTGAATGTATATCCGAGGTTTATGTCGTCCATACGGAAGAATGACGCATTCTCAAGAAACATGTCAGAATACCACTGCTCTCCGCTGTTGGCAGCCATGAAGCCTGTATCTTTCACCAGCTTTGCGAAGTTAGGCAAGTTACCGGCGTTGATATCAATATTTGAAGTCGAGTTGGCTGAGGCAAAGTCATTGAATGCCCAGTTTCCTGCAGAGCCGTGACCGTTGAAACCGAAATCCCAGTTCCTGAAAGAAAGTTTGAGGTTCAGACCATAGAAGAAGTCAGGATTAGGACTCTTTCCTGTCATGTAGCGGTCTGCCTGAGTTATGGATCCGTCTCCGTCCCTGTCAACCATCGCATTCTGTACAGGCCTGCCCTCGCTGTCATATACCTGCTGGAAAGTATAGAAAGTATATGGAGCATGACCGACCATGTGACGCTGGAGGAGGTTACCGGTACCCTTAGTGATTCCTCCTGTCTGGAGAGAGTAATTAGGATCGTTGGTATTGTTAAGTTTTGTGAACTCAGTACTCTGGAAAGTTCCATTGAAACCGATAGAAAGATTCCAGTCTTCATTACTTACAGGAATGAAGTTCAGGGCAAACTCGATTCCCTTGTTCCTCATTGATCCGATATTTGTCAGTACCGTGTTGCCAAAGTTTGAACCCATAGGCGTAATGACTGTATTCAGAAGATCCTTTGTATCACGCAGATATGCGTCTACATTACCGCTGATTCGTCCGTCTATGAAACCGAAATCAACACCGACATTGTAGGTAGTGGTAGTCTCCCACTTGATACCCGGATCATATGCCTGAGGAGTAAGATAGAACATATAGCCTGCATTTCCCATAAGATACTGTTTGTAAACGTCAGTTGACATCGAATATCTGGCAAGGTGTGGATAGTTGCTTCCTATTTCCTGCTGTCCTGTCATACCGGCACTGAGTCTGAGTTTGAGGGCAGACACTGCTCCTGAACCTTTCAGGAATGACTCTTCCTTGATATTCCAGGCGAATGCTCCTGATGGGAAGAGACCCCAGCGTGTATCAGGTGCAAAGCGTGAAGAACCGTCACCACGGAGTGAAAATGTAAACAGGTATCTTGAATCGATGGAGTAGTTGATACGTCCGTAGAACGAAACCAGGAAACTCTCCTGCTTGTTGTAAGGATAGCGGGAGTCATCTCCTTTCTGCTCTTTGGTCTCGTTGAAATATGAAACTGAATGGTCAGAACTGTAGAAATGCTGCCAAGAATAACCTGCCATCACGTCCAGATGGTGGATTCCCCACTCTTTGTTAAGATTGGCATAAAACTCGAGGATCTGGTTCCTGCGGAAGTTTGAAAACTTGCTGTATTGTCCCCATCCACGTGCCTCTGTGTCAGAATAAGCCTGGAAAGAACCTGGTTTCACACCATTGTGTCCCGTTGTCATGGACATATCCAGTCCGAGACTGAGGTTAAATCTCAAGGCTTCGAATCCGTGTACCTTATAATCTATCTGTGCGTTTCCGATGAAACGTTTTGCATCAACATAATTGTCAACATCGTAGAGTTTTGAAAGTGGACCTGCTCCGAGAAGTGTATTAGGAGCGAATTCCTCTCCACGACCTGTACCATAGTTCCAGAAACCGTTGGTAGTGGTGTAGTCAATAGAACCATCTTCATTTCTCCAGTAAGGGTCAATGGTCGGGTTGAAGAATGCAGCAGAACCTACTACTCCTCCGTCTGCATAGTTCTGATGTGTATAGACTCCCTTTCCGTTGAGACTTATAGTCAGGTGTTTGTCAAAGAAATTAGGAGCCAGGC
>CALADR010000395.1 GCA_937890845.1 uncultured Bacteroidales bacterium
AGGGGCGTTCTTGAAAAGGAACCAGAGGTCTCTGCCCACCGCGGAAATCTTCACGGACTTGAGAGGCGTGTTCCTCAACCACTTCTGCGGCAGGGACCAGCCCAGTGAAAGCTCACGCAGCTTGACATAGGAACCGTCATACATGAACGCCTCCGCAACTCCCGAAGCCCCGCCGATACTGGTCCAGTAGGACTCGGCGGTGACACTTTTTTCATTTGGCATCCCGGTAGACTCCACGATTCCGTCTATCACCATCCCGTCCCTGCCTTCAAGAGTCCTTGCGGAGTTTCCGTATGCACATGCATATGAGTCCGTAAGGGAAATAAAATCGCCTCCGCACCTTATATCGAAAAGGGCATACAGGGATATTCCTTTCCACCTCAGTGTAGTCCCTACGGAGCCTGTCCAGTCAGGGGTGATGTTCCCTATCACCTTGTCCGTCTCTTTGACTGGGATACCGTTATCATCTATCAGTAACTGGCCATTTTCATTGCGCTTGAAAGCATTGTTGGCCACAATGTCGCCGAATTTTCCGCCTTCCTCGACCACCACTGATGCAATCCTGACAGACCCCAGCGTATAACGCTTGATAGAATCATACAGTTCTGCACATCTGGTACGGTTGAGCCCCCAGTTTATGTTCACATCCCACTCCCAGTCGTTTTTAAGTATCGGGGTTCCGGTAAGCATCCGTGGCTCTTTATCTTGCCGGCATTCACAAGCCGGGAAGTATAGCCGGATGTAGGAGAAGTGGTAATGGAGAGTATCTGATTGATGGTATTCGAATTGTAATATGTGAAATCCAGCCCCAACCTGTTGTTGAACATACGGTAGTCGAGACCCACCTCGAAAGACTGCGTCTCCTCCGGTTTAAGGTCAGACAGGGGATACATGTCCTGCAGGGACATCTCCAGCAGGGTAGCATTAACATCAGATCCCACTGTCCTGTATGTAAAATCAAGCTGATACGGGCTCGAACATCTCGCTTACGATGGCACTGAGGCTGACAGACGGATAGAAATATGACCAGTTCTTCCGTGGAAGCGTCGAGGACCAGTCATTCCTTCCTGTAATATCCAGATATACCATATCCCTGTACGCGAGGCTCACATTCCCGAATACAGACTGTATCTCCTTCTGGGAATAGCTTTCGGATGCCTGCCTGAGGTCTCCGTTTGACATCCAGTAATAATCAGGTATCTGAAATGTCCCCGCATCTCCGCTCAGCCCCTCTGACAAGGAATTGTACACGGATGTACCGAGGTTCGCCTGGATTGAGAAGTCCTTTATTTTTTTGTTGAAATTCAGGATGAGATCCGCATTGTACTCCCGGTGCATGCTCCGGCTGTATGTGTACTGGGTAGGCTCGTCACCATACAGGGAATAATACTTGAAATTCTGGTTCTTGTCATGATACATATCCATTCCGACACGTCCGGTAAGGTTCAGCCACTCGGTAAATGTCACCGTAGCCTTGATCTGGCCTATGATCCTGTCCCTGACACGCCTGCTGCCGTTTTCAGGCATTACAATACCGTAAGGGTTCTGGAAATCGCGGGAAAGTCCGGACCAGTTCTTCATTACATCATTGCTGTCGAATCCAGCATTCTCCAGATCGGCAAGGACAATCCCGCGCGGCATCTTTATGAACTGGTTCATAAGGCTGTACTCGCCCTGGGTCGGAGCGTTGTCAACAGTCTCGTGCATATAGTTCACCTTGGCCCCGACAGTAAGCCATTTGTTCCTGAACTCGGTATTCATGTCGTAATACTGCCTCTTGATGGAATGGTTAGGCGTATTGCCGTTATTCCTCGAATCCGTGAAGGAAAGCCTTCCTGTAATATACTCGCCTCCGGCAGATGCTGTCACGGTATTATTGTACGACACGCCCGTACGGTAGAAATCCTTTATATATTCAGGATGCGGATTCAGGGACACCCTGCCATAGGAGGTGTCCCCATATCTGATGTCCTGCCAGTGCCTGACCATCTGCCCAGACATCCCGGCTCCCCAGCTGCCCCCGAGGGCGGAACCGTTC
>CALADR010000396.1 GCA_937890845.1 uncultured Bacteroidales bacterium
GCAAAGCAACGACACCCTACGCGTACTTCTTAAGAATCTGGATGATTTCACACTTGAAATTTACAGGCCAGGAGAAGAAAAGGCGTTCTTCACAGAAAAATTTACAGACCCTTCCAACAGCTTTTTCATATATGATACAGTCAGGACTGTGATTCCACGACTTGATGACGGCAAGTACAGAATACGCTGTTTTTCTGACAAATACGAAGACGCAGCATCTTATACTCAAACTTCAGTTTCCATTTCATGGAGACAGGACGGTGAGCAGACTGCAGTGTTTGCCGCAGACAGCAGGACAGGGCGTCCGCTTGAAAATGCCGACATTCATATCTATCAGAAAGACAGTCTGATAAGGACTGTAAAGGGAGTTGGGTTCAATGGATATGTGCCAACAGGCTGCTCTGCAGAAGAAAACTTCAGTATAAAATGTACATATATTGATAAAGACGGATTCTTGCACAGTTCACCCCAGGGAAGATTCTATGGCAGGACTTCGGGAGACTACGGGCTTTCAGATGATATTCTACGCTGCATCATATTGAAAGACAGATCAGTATTCAATCCTGGAGACACTCTTTATTTCAAAACTTTACTGTTCAGTGAAGGCGGATCTAAAACATGTTCTCAAACAGGTCCTGCAACTGGATTGGAGACTGGATTTAAGACAGTTGGGGCCGGTGAGGAAGTGAAAGTCATTCTGAACGGACCGAGAGGAGCAAAAGCAGATTCCCTGGTGACTGTTACCGGAGATTTCGGTTCTGCTTCCGGTCAGTTTGTATTGGCCCACGGCCGGACTAACGGAAGGTATTCCATCGAAGTTTTCCACAAAGGAAGATTTATCGGATCCGAAACTGTCATTGTCGGAGATATTGACCTTCCTACTTACGATTTGGTATTTGATAAGAATGACAGTCTCTGGTTTCCAGGAGATTCCATCACTGTCAGCGGCACTGTGAAAAGCTACACAGGCCACTCTCTATCCTCTGCACGGCTCGAATGGGAGGTGACCCGTTCCGGAAAAACAGTATGCCGCGGAAATGAGAGTCCTGACGAAGACGGAAGGTTTTCTGTCAGATTCATTGACAAAGATTCCCAACGGCAGGACTACAACGGTTTTTTCAATATAAATATACGTATTACAGACATTACCGGCGAGACACTCGAATTTAAGAAATACATATCATCAGCCCCCCGGTTTTACCTTTCCTCTACTTTTGAAAATCCGGCCAAAGGAGATGTGTATCTTCCGTCACTTCCTGGCAGGTACGACACATACTCCGGACATAGTATTTACTCTATGGAAGGCGATGTGGCAAGAATCACTTACACGGTGATGAATGCAGGCCACAATGAACTGTCCTATCCTGTAATAGGATATTCAGTATTTCACGGAGACAGGCTGCTGATGACCGGAAGCGCTGTTTCAGGACAAATGGAAAGCATAGACTTTTCGGGGCATCCTTCAGGGACCTACCGCATTGAGGCTGAATATGCAGCGAACATGAAAAGGGACGGAAAACCAGACTCGCTGATTGTCCGCAGGGATATTTGTGAGATTGTAAGGATTTTAGACTCAGACACTGTATTGGACGGGAATATCGAGAGCATCTTCAAAGTATATGACGACCCTTCTGACATAGTGCTTCAGATAGGTTCTACAGAAGGGGAAGTCTGGGCTGTAGTGGAAATATGGGGCGAGGATGTTTCCGCTCCCCTGAGGTCCGAACTGGTGTACCTGAAAGGTATCCGAGGTAAGGACGGCTCTCTTAAGACTTTAAGGTATGACTATCCGGCATCATATCCAGACAAGGTGAGAATCAGCGCATTGTATTTCAGGAATGACAGAGAATACAGGTTCGGCAGCGAAATTGAGAGAAAAAGTGCAATACTTGAAACTCCTTTGGAATTCATCAGGTTTACCGAAGACGCCGGCCCTTATGAAGAGGTGGAGATCTCTGCAGGAGGGCTTGCCTATGGAGAATATGCCATAGCTGTTTTCGACAAAGGTACGGAAAGCATAATACCGAACGTTTGGCAT
>CALADR010000397.1 GCA_937890845.1 uncultured Bacteroidales bacterium
ATAATTACCAAAATTCGCAGAAGATGATTTACGATTACGAAAATACGATAGACTTCGCGAAGAAGCAGGGTGAAGCCAAAGGACGTGAGGAAGGGCTTGCTGAAGGGCTTGAAAAAGGTCTTGAGAGAGGACGGATTGAGATTGCGCGAAATATGCTGAAGGCCGCCATGTCAGTAGAGCAGATTTCTTCGCTTACAGGACTTTCAGAAGAACAGGTCAGGAGTCTGACTGTGAAATGATTACCAAAATTCGCAGAAGGTGATTTACGATTATGAAGCTTGCAGCGGATGTATATGTTCGAAAGTTACAGGGACAAGTAATCCCAATCTCAGGCATGTGTCCTGTTCTTTGGAGTACCTGTGATTGGGATTATTCTTTGTTTTACTGTCATCAGGGCTTGCTATCCAAGCTGGAACTTGCGCGATGCCCTGGACATTTGCTGAAGCTCTATCGTAATCTGCTCAGACTCCTGTAGCAGGTTCAGATAAAGATATGCTACAGTAAGATTAAGGTTGTTGTTCCTGATATCTTCAGTCAGAGATTTTCTCATATCTGAAAATGCTGTCTGGAGGGCCGGCAGTTCTGCGTCGTAGCGTCGTAGTTCCGAATATTCTCCTTTGGCACAGAGTTCGGCGACTCCGCAGATAATGCGTGCTGTCCTGTCGCGTTTTGGAGTAAACTCATCTATATACTTTCCGGGAATAGGCGAGAAATGATTGTCAACGTGTTCGTATGACGGCTCGCAGATACGTCTTACAGAGTAGTAGAGCTGCTCCATATTGTTGAAAACCATATGGAACCATGCACTTTTTACCATACCGGTTTCTGCGTCCAGATGTCTCAGACTGCGCAGGTTTTTCATTCTTACCTTGTCCTGCTTCAGTTCTTCAGAAGTCTTTCTCAGTATTTTCACATTTTCAGTAAAAAGGCCTTCGGTTACTTTGAGATATTTCTGGGCAAGTTCATTCAGAAACCTTGACTCGTTTTCAGCTACATAGCTGCTGAAGGCTGACCATATTTCAGAAGAATCGCCGGAAGTGAGTATAGTATTGAATTTTTTATCAGTACTTTCATCCTCGTTCTTGTGCTTGTGTCTTATATTGTTGTGAATAAGTGCCGCAAGTCCTGCAATTACAATTATAGCAGCTATATTTCCGCCGAAGTGCATAATCAGGGCTATAATGAACGCACAAGTAAAAGCTACGCCTGCTGTGAGAAACCAGCCTCCTATCACAGAAAGGACGCCTGTTACTCTGAATACGGCACTTTCGCGACTCCACGCACGGTCTGCAAGGGAAGTACCCATTGCCACCATAAATGTAACATAAGTGGTTGAAAGTGGAAGTTTCAGAGAAGTACCGAGAGCTATGAGCAGGGAAGCTACTACAAGGTTTACAGAAGCCCTTACCAGGTCGTATGCAGCTCCGTCTTCTATCTCTATGGTATTTCTGTCAAAACGTTTGTCAATCCATATTTTTACCGGTTCAGGAGATTCCGGCAAGCCTTACTGCAGTATTGTTACTCCATCTTACGATGCTTCTTGCCACACGTGAAGAACCGAACATCTCGTCCCCTTCATCCTGTTTGGCGAGGTTGATTTCTGTCTTGGTCACATTGTGGGCTTTCTTTGAAGTTGCAAGGGCAATCACCATGACTGTTCCCGCAAGGAAAAGGAATACGAACGGAGTTGATGCAGGTTCGTTGAGTGAGCCCATAAGATGTGCTCCAGGGTCTGTCTGTCCGGAGGCCATATAGTCCATATAGGAGTCGTATCCGGCAAGCGGACCTCCGATAAAGTTTACAAGGTCATTTCCTGCAAATGCAGTAGCCAGAGCAAATGTACCAATCATCACTACTACTTTGAATACATTGACTTTCAGCCAGTGGAGAATCTGCATCAGTACTGTGAAAAAAGCCAGGCAGCATCCGAGGACTTCCCAGGTGTGGACATGTATCCATTCTTTTACTTGAGGGGTCATGAAAGAAAGATCCTTGACACCTTTTATAAGCATGAAATATATTATGGCAGTGGCTGCAATACCTCCGAAGAGTCCTATTTTCCATTTTAGTTTACCTGAGAAATTGAATGTGAAAATCAGTCGGCTGATATATTGGATGACAGAACCGGAAATGAAAGCAAGTGCGACAGATACGAAAATCGCCATTATTACTGAGAGGGCTTTTTCCGTATTCATGAAGTCTGAAAAGCCAAGCCCTTCTGCTCCGCCTGCCAGCTTTAGCATAGAGAGGGCGAATGTAGCTCCAAGAAGTTCGAAAACCATTGAGACTGTGGTGGAAGTAGGCATTCCCAGCGAGTTGAAGGCATCCAGCAGAATAATATCTGTTACCATTACAGCCAGAAAAATATACATCAGTTCCTGAAAACTGAACTGTTCCGGCCTGAAGATACCGTGTCTGGCTATATCCATCATGCCGTTACTCATGACAGCACCGCAGAAAACGCCGATTGCGGCAACAAGAATGATTATCTTGAAGCCTGCAGCTTTCGATCCTATAGCTGAGTTGAGGAAATTCACCGCATCGTTGCTGATACCTACCCAAAGGTCAGATACGGCAAGAATAAATAGGAAAATGACAAATCCGAGATAAATCCAGTCCATAATTAAATTTTAATTCAGGCCGCAAATATAAATATGCGGTGTTGAGGCTTCATTACGCAAATGTTAAGATTATGTTACGGAATTCGTTAACAAAATATTTACACGTTTGTAATGTCATGAATACTTGAAAAACAATACCTTTGCCGGAGGTTTTATATTTGACAGTTTTATGGAAAAAGGGAAAATTCTGATAGTAGATGATGAAGCTGACATCAGGGAAATCCTTCAGTTCAATCTGGAGAATGCAGGATATGAGGCTGAGCAGGCAGCATCGGCTGAAGAGGCATTGGAGATTTTTACGCCGGATATCAGTCTGATACTTCTGGATGTGATGATGGACGGTATGTCGGGATTCAAGATGGCAGAGGTTCTCAGAAAAGAAAAAGACAGTCAGGTGCCGATTATATTCCTGACGGCACGAAGTGCTGAAAACGACTTGTTGACAGGTTTTTCTGCAGGTGGTGACGATTATATTTCAAAGCCATTTTCAGTACATGAGGTTTTGGCTCGAGTTAAAGCTGTCATTAAAAGGTCTGTTCCGAAAAATCAGGATAGTAAAACAGAACCGCTATCATTTACAGCCGGGCATCTTAGAATCGATGCGGCAGGGAAAATGGTATATTCAGACGGCAATGCTGTTGTCTTCTCAAAAAAGGAGTTCGAAATCCTGTATCTGCTGGCGTCCCATCCTGGAAGGGTATTTTCGAGAGAAAACATTATCGATGAACTGTGGAAAGAAGCACCTTATGTGCTGGACAGGACTGTCGATGTTCATATTGCCAGAATAAGAGGAAAACTGGGAGAATATAAGAAATATCTGACAAACAGGTCCGGATATGGATATTGTTTCAAAGTTATAGACGATGGCTACCAGGAAAAAACAGACTTATAAGCGTAAACTCCTAATTTATTTTTCAGGAGTTTTTACTCTTTTTGCCGTAATACTGCTTTTTGTTCAGTTGCGGACTGAACGCAGATACAAGCAGGAGATTCTGAAATCCAGGCTGTCCGTATATTCTGACTTTATAGCACAGTCATCGGATTATGAAACTGTTATCAGACAATTGCCGTTGGATATGAGAGTGTCTGTGATTGAGAAGAACGGAAAGGTGCTTTTTGATTCCAGTACAGGTGCCGACTCTATGGACAATCATTTTTCCAGACCTGAAATACAGACATCGCTCAAATATTCCGACGGGTTTTCCATAAGGAAGTCAGATACTACAGGGATACCGTATTTTTATTATGCCAAGTCTTACGGTACTTTTATAGTAAGGGTGGCATTGCCTTATGAAATTGATGTACGCAGGTTTTTCCAGCCTGATGCGTTGCTCCTTATTGTTGTCTTCATGCTGTTTGTCGCTGCTATCTTTACAATGGTGTTTATGTCTGACCATTTCGGAGAAGGAATCGCGAGACTTAGGCGCCTGGCAGAGGCAGTGCAGAACGGGACAGCTGAATATGAAGACCTTTCGTTCCCGGAATCAGAACTGGGTGAGATAGGTGAAAAGATGCTTGACAGTTACAGACAGCTGAAGCACAGCAACAGTGTAATAGCTTTGGAAAAAGAGCGTCTTCTTCTGCACATTCATTATTATGAAGGAGGAATTGCAATTTTTTCTCCAGGAAGGGAAAAACTTTATGCCAACTCCAAATTCATCCAACTGGTCAATACTCTTATGGACAGGCCGACTCCGGACCTTGGGGAAATATGGAATAGCAGTGTCTTTTCTCCTTTGGATGACTTTCTCAAGAAGAACACTCCCGTCAATACAGAGTTTGCGCCCGTCTTCAGGTTCAAGCATGAAAATGGAGGATACTGGTACTCGATACAGATTCTGATTTATCCTGACAATGGCTTTGAAATTACTGTCAATGATATCTCTGAGACAGAGAAAAACAGGATATTGAAGCAGCAGATGACCAATAATATCGCTCATGAACTCCGTACACCTGTGAGCAGTATAAGAGGATATTTGGAGACATTGACTGCATGTCCGGATATAGATTCAAAAAGGAGGAATGTGTTCATTGACAGGGCGTATGCGCAGACACTCAGGCTCTCTGACCTTATAAGGGACATCGCTTTGGTAACCAAAATAGAAGAAGCTCCCGAACAGTTGAAAAAGGAAGATGTAAATCTCAGGACTGTATTTGAGGAAATAAAGGAAGAGTTCAGGGAATCTTTAGATGCAAAAAGCATTACAGTAGAAGATATGCTTGCTCCTGACCTTTCTGTCAGCGGAAACGCCTCCCTCATTTATGCAGTCTTCCGCAACTTCCTGGAGAACAGCATTAAATATGCCGGAGATAAAGTAACTGTGCATATCGAGTGCTATGCGCAATCAGACGGTTTCCTTCACTTTACATACTATGATACAGGGAAGGGAGTCAGTGAAGAACATCTTTCGCGCATTTTCGAGAGGTTTTACCGTGTTTCAGAAGGACGAACACGTGACGACGGCGGTTCTGGACTCGGTCTTTCGATAGTAAGGAACGCCATTTCGTTCCACGGCGGTGATATCCGGGCGGTAAACAGGAAAGAAGGCGGTTTGAAGTTCATATTTTCAATTAAGGAGCGGTAGAGTTTCCTTGTCAGGTTTTCTACCGCTCACATTCCATATGCAAGGTTTATATTAGTCTGGACCTTGCTCTATTTTATCCGTCTGTATCCGTAGACAGCGAGATCGCCGAGTTCTTCCTCTATGCGGAGCAGACGGTTGTATTTGGCCATACGGTCAGAGCGGCTTAATGAGCCTGTCTTGATCTGTCCGCTGTTTACAGCTACTGCAATGTCTGCAATAGTAGTGTCTTCAGTCTCTCCTGAGCGGTGTGACGTGACTGTTGTATAGCCGTGCCTGTGGGCCATCTCAATAGCATCAAGAGTTTCGCTTAGCGAACCTATCTGATTTACTTTTATGAGAATAGAGTTGCCGCAGCTTTCTGCAATGCCGCGAGACAGAAAGTCCACATTGGTCACGAACAAGTCATCTCCTACAAGCTGGCATCTGTCTCCTATCCGATCTGTAAGCTTCTTCCATCCTTCCCAGTCATTTTCGCTCATACCGTCCTCTATGGAGTCAATAGGATATTTTGTGATAAGTTCTTCAAGATAGTCCACTTGTTCATCAGAAGTACGTTTTGCTCCTTCTTCTCCTTCGAAGATGGCATAGTCATAAATTCCATCCTTGTAAAACTCAGAAGAAGCGCAGTCCATTCCTATCATAATATCTTTTCCCGGCATATATCCTGCTCGTTCAATAGCTTCCATTATAGATTCGATGGCATCTTCAGTGCCGTCAAGTGCAGGTGCAAATCCTCCTTCGTCACCTACGGCTGTACTCAGTCCTCTTTCTTTCAGGACTTTTTTCAGAGCATGGAAAACTTCAGCTCCCATTCTGAGTCCCTCCTTGAACGAAGGTGCGCCTACAGGACGTATCATAAACTCCTGAAACGCAATTGGAGCGTCGCTGTGAGAGCCTCCGTTGATGATGTTCATCATAGGTACAGGCAGAGTGAACGTATTTGTTCCTCCTATATACCTGTAAAGTGGCATTCCCAGGTATTCTGCAGCAGCCTTGGCTACAGCAAGAGAAACACCCAGGATAGCATTGGCCCCCAGTCTGTATTTGTTTTTCGTACCGTCAAGGGCTATCATTGTCTTGTCTATCAGCCTCTGGTCAAATGCAGACATTCCTATAAGGGCCGGTGCGATGACATCGTTTATGTTGGCTACAGCTTTAAGTACGCCCTTGCCTCCATATCTTTTCGGATCTCCGTCTCTCAGTTCGATGGCTTCATGTTCTCCGGTTGAAGCTCCGGACGGCACGGATGCTGTTCCGATGATTCCTGATTCAAGCAGAACTTCTGCCTCAATTGTAGGGTTTCCTCTGGAATCGAGGATTTCCCTTCCTGTTATTGCTTTTATTATCATGGCTATATATATTGAATTATTCAAAGTTAGTTATTGTATGAGACAAAAGCAATACCAATAAATAGTGAGTCTGTGAGAAAATGAGCTATTCAAGTAAACGATTGAAATGCCGTTTGTTGACTTATTAATTGAGGTGTGGAAAAAATGACAAAAAATACTGAAAAAAATGTTGAAAAACACTACAAAAAGCGATATTATGACAATATTTAAGGCGTATTTGACCCCTTATAACTTTATGTTTTGGCATAGAATTTTCATTTAAGGCTACCCAGTTGTAAAAGAAAATCAATATGCCAGGATTAACAGGACATATATCACAGGTAATCGGACCGGTAGTCGATGTGCATTTCGATCTTGCCGGAGAAAACGTGGTGAAAGAACTGCCGCGTATACATGATGCGCTGATAATAAAAAAGAAAGACGGGAATGATCTTTTCGTGGAGGTGCAGCAGCATATAGGTGAAGATACTGTAAGAACTGTCGCGATGGATAGTACTGACGGGCTGCAGAGAGGAATGGAAGTTATCAATACTTCTTCTCCTATTACCATGCCTATAGGGGCTCAGATCCGCGGCCGTGTGATGAATGTAGTGGGTGAGTCTATAGACGGTATGAAACGTCTGGACAGGGAAGGCGCTTTTCCGATTCACAGGGAACCGCCTAAATTTGAGGATCTGACTACTACTCAGGAAGTCTTGTTTACAGGAATCAAAGTCATAGATTTGCTTGAGCCTTACCTTAAGGGAGGAAAGATCGGACTTTTTGGAGGTGCCGGTGTAGGAAAGACAGTCCTTATCAAGGAACTTATCAATAATATAGCCAAAAAGCACAACGGATTCTCAGTCTTCGCAGGAGTAGGAGAGCGTACACGAGAAGGAAATGACCTTCTTAGGGAAATGATTGAATCCGGTGTCATAAGATATGGTGATGAGTTTCTCAATAGTATGAAAGAAGGCCATTGGGATCTTTCAAAGGTAGATTACAGTGAAGTTGAGAAATCACAAGTGGCAATGGTGTTCGGACAGATGAACGAGCCGCCTGGAGCAAGGTCTTCTGTGGCTCTTTCAGGACTTACTATGGCCGAGTCTTTCAGAGACAGTGCCGGAAATGACGGTCCTAAGGATATACTGTTCTTTATTGATAATATATTCCGTTTTACTCAGGCCGGCTCTGAGGTTTCTGCCCTTCTGGGACGAATGCCGTCAGCAGTAGGTTATCAGCCTACACTTGCTACAGAAATGGGACAGATGCAGGAGCGTATTACATCTACCAAGAACGGGTCAATTACTTCTGTTCAGGCGGTTTATGTGCCTGCAGATGACTTGACAGACCCTGCTCCGGCCACTACTTTTACTCATTTGGATGCCACTACTGTATTGAGCAGAAAGATAACGGAACTTGGAATTTATCCTGCTGTAGATCCTTTGGAGTCCACCTCAAGGATTCTTGATCCGAATATCGTGGGCAAGGAGCATTATGAGACAGCTCAGAGAGTTAAGCAGATTCTGCAGAGAAACAAGGAACTTCAGGATATTATCTCTATTCTCGGTATGGATGAGCTCTCCGATGAGGACAGGCAGACTGTAAACAGAGCCAGAAGGGTCCAGAGATTCCTTTCGGAGCAGTTTACCGGGGTTCCAGGCGTAATGGTTTCCATAGAAGATACTATAAAAGGATTTAATATGATTCTTGATGGAGAAGTCGACTATCTTCCTGAGCAGGCGTTTCTCAATGTAGGTACTATTGAGGATGCTATCAAGAAGGGAGAGGAACTCCTTTCAGCAGCTAAAAAATAAACTACAGTTAATATTATGGCGTTGACATCGGACATATATCTTGAAATCACCTCTCCTCAGAAACAAGTTTTGGGCAGAATGGTGGGAAAGGTGACTCTGCCAGGAGGCAAAGGCAGATTTACAGTGCTTTCCGGCCATGCTCCTATCATTTCATCTCTTAGTGAGGGTGATATAGTTTATTCGGAGGGTGATAAGGATGAGGCTGTGCATATCAAGTCCGGTTTTGTGGAAGTCAGGGACAATAAGGTTTCTGTATGTGCGGAAATCTGAGGTGCCTGTGTCGGAGGAAATAAGATGAAAGGTTTGTTCAGATACATATTGTCGGCAGTTGTGTTGCTATTGCCTGTCGTTCCTGCTTTTGCGGAAGAATCGGCTTCCGGTGAATTGGATATAAATGAATATCTGTTCGGGCACATAGGTGATGCTTATCAGTGGCACATTACGAGAATAGGGGATAAGGAGATTTCCATTCCTCTTCCTGTTATAGTCCATAGCAGTACAGGCTGGCATTGTTTCCTTTCTTCGAAATTGGAAGAGGGGCCGTATGAAGGACTATATTGCGCGGAAGGTGGAAAGTACGATGGGAAAATAGTTGAAAAGGATGCTTCCGGCAACGAGATAAGGCCGTTTGACATATCGATTACAAAGAATGTCCTGTCTCTTATGATAAGCAGTGTCATTTTAGTTTTCCTGGTGCTTTCGGCAGCAAGGTGGTACAAGCGTCATGATGTACTGAAGGAGGCTCCAAAAGGAGTAGCTGCAGTGCTGGAACCGATAGTGGAGATGATAAATGATGAGGTGATAAAGGAGTCCGTGGGTAAAGATTACAAGCGGTATGCTCCGTACCTGCTGACTGCATTTTTCTTTATCCTGATAAACAATCTTATGGGTATCATTCCGATTTTTCCGGGAGGTGCCAACGTTACGGGAAATATAGCCGTAACTTTTGTACTGGCTCTATGTACTTTTGTTGCTGTCAATTTCTTTGGAAACAGACATTATTGGAAAGATATACTCTGGCCTGATGTACCATGGTGGCTGAAGGTTCCTCTGCCTCTTATGCCGCTGGTTGAGATTTTTGGTATGTTTACAAAGCCTATGGCGTTGATGGTTAGGTTGTTTGCTAATATAATGGCAGGGCACTCTGTTATATTGAGTTTCATTGCAGTGATTTTTCTTACTGTTAAAATGGGGCCTGTGATTAATGGTTCAATGACAGTGGCCGCAGTATTTTTCGGAGTATTTATGGACTGTCTGGAGTTGCTTGTGGCATTTATACAGGCATATGTATTTACAATGCTTTCAGCTGTGTTTATAGGACTTTCACGTCAGGAACCGGAGGCCGAATGAATTGGTAAATTAATTTGAATATAATAACAATCAATTAAATAAACAGTATTATGTTACTATCTACATTATTGCTTCAAACAGCAGCCGGTGCTGCTTTGGGAAAAGTAGGAGCCGCTTTAGGCGCAGGTATAGCCGCTATTGGCGCAGGTTTGGGAATCGGTAAGATCGGCAGTGCGGCAATGGAGTCTATAGCCCGTCAGCCTGAGGCTGCAGGAAAGGTAAGGACAGGTATGCTTATAGCAGCAGCACTTATTGAGGGTGTCGCACTTTTTGCTGTAATCGTATGTTTTATTGCTGCAAGCTAACAGAGGAGGTTTGATATGTCTCTGTTGCTGCCAGATACAGGACTGTTGTTCTGGATGCTGCTTATCTTTATAATTGTCTTTGCTCTTTTGGCAAAGTTCGGTTTTCCTATGATTACCTCAATGCTTGATAAAAGAAAGGAATATATCGAACATTCGCTGGAACTGGCAAAGGAAGCAGATGCAAAGATGGGCCGTATGATGGAAGAGCAGTCAAAGATGATAGAGCAGGCCAGGACTGAACAGAACCGCATTCTTAAGGAGGCCTCTGATGCCAGAGATGCCATCATAAATAAGGCCAAAGAGCAGGCCAGGGACGAGGCCGGAAAGATTCTGTCAGAGACCAGGGCCAGGATCCAGGCTGAGAAGGAAAGCGCTATGAGTGAGATACGCAGCCAGGTCGCAATGCTCTCAGTGGATGTGGCGGAAAGAATAGTCCGTGCTCACTTGTCTGCAGACAAGGCTCAGATGGAGCTTGTGGACAAGATGCTTGACGAGGCTGTTGCCGCCAGTGGTAAAAATGCTAATTGAGGAGCTTCAATATGAATTCCGGAATAGTATCATACAGATATGCTTCTGCCCTTCTCAAATATGCAGATGAGACAGGGAACGGGGAGATTGTCTACAGGCAGGTAGTGCAGTTGAGCAAGGAGTTGGAGTCAGTATCCAGACTTCGGGCTCTGATAGATAATCCTTCTGCTGTTCCCGGCTCAATGAAGACGGATTTGTGTGAAGCTGCTTTAGGTGGAAATATGGCAGATGAACTTAAGAAGTTTATTCGTCTGGTGATAAAGAACAAGCGGATGAAATACTTGAGATTTATTTTATTCTCGTTTATTTCACAGTATAGGAAGACGCATAAAATAAAGGTATGCAGGCTTGTTACCGCTGTCCCTTCAGACGGGCTGGAAAAAAGGATTGCATCTATAGTTGAGGGGCGCACAGGTGATTCAGTGGTTTTCGAGCATAGGGTTGATCCGGAGATAATAGGAGGATTTGTAGTGGAATTGGGCGGATACAGGATGGATGCAAGCACTGTCTCTCAGCTGAAAGCCGTCAGACGCCAGTTTATAGAAAAGAATAGAAGAATAGTTTAATAGTTATGCCGCAAAATATCAGACCAAGTGAAATATCAGATCTTCTGCTGAAACAGCTTGAGGAGATCAGCACAGACTTAAAATATGAAGAAGTCGGTGAAGTGCTCCAGGTAAGTGACGGAGTGGTCAGAATCTACGGACTTGAAAATGCCGAAGCCAATGAACTTCTGGAGTTTGAAAACGGTGTGAGAGCTGTTGTGATGAATCTGGAGGAAGACAATGTCGGAGCTGTACTGCTTGGACCTACTGACCAGATCAAAGAGGGAATGTCAGTCCGCAGGACAGGGCATATCGCTTCTATAAATGTCGGTGAAAGCATGCTGGGGCGTGTGGTAGATCCGCTTGGTGTCCCTTTGGACGGGATGGGCAAGATAGGCGGCGAACTTGTGGAAATGCCTCTTGAGCGCAAGGCTCCGGGTGTAATTTTCAGGCAGCCTGTGACAGAACCTTTACAGACAGGCCTGAAAGCCATTGATGCAATGATCCCTATCGGACGAGGCCAGCGTGAACTGATTATAGGTGACCGTCAGACAGGCAAGACAGCCATAGCCATAGATACGATAATAAATCAGAGGGAAGCATACCTTGCAGGAAAACCTGTTTATTGTATATATGTAGCTGTCGGGCAGAAAGGATCTACGGTAGCCAATATAGTAAATACTCTCAGGGAAAAGGGTGCAATGGATTATACTGTAGTAGTAGCAGCTACTGCAGCTGATCCTGCAGCACTGCAGTACTACGCACCTTTTGCCGGAGCTGCCATAGGAGAGTATTTCCGTGACACCGGACGTCATGCCCTGGTGGTCTATGATGACCTTTCAAAGCAGGCCGTGGCTTACAGGGAAGTTTCGCTGATACTGCGCCGTCCCTCAGGCCGTGAAGCCTATCCTGGAGATATTTTCTATCTTCATTCCAGACTGCTTGAGAGGGCTGCAAAGATTATTGACCAACAGGAAGTTGCAGAGCAGATGAATGACCTTCCCGAAAGTTTGAAAGGAAAAGTCAAATCAGGAGGATCACTTACAGCACTTCCTATAATCGAAACTCAGGCCGGTGATGTGTCTGCATATATACCGACTAATGTTATTTCTATTACAGACGGGCAGATTTTCCTTGAAACTGATTTGTTTAATCAAGGTTTCAGACCTGCCATCAATGTAGGAATTTCAGTATCCAGAGTCGGTGGAAGCGCTCAGGTCAAGAGTATGAAGAAAGTTGCAGGTACACTTAAGATTGATCAGGCGCAATATCGTGAACTGGAGTCGTTCTCAAAGTTCAGCAGCGATATGGATGCCGTTACAGCTATGGCAATTGACAAAGGCAGGAAGAATAACCAGCTTCTGATTCAGCCTCAGTATTCTCCTATGCCAGTAGGTGACCAGATAGCTATATTGTATTGCGGTGTAAACGGTCTGATGAAAAATGTCCCGATTGAAAAAGTAAGAGATTTTCAGGATGCTTTCCTTGACAGGATGCATGCATCTCATGAGGCTGACGTACTGTTCCCTCTGGCTGCAGGTCAGATTGATGGAAATATCGGCAAGATAATCGAACAGGAGGCTGCTGCAACTGCTATGCAGTTCAAGGGCTCCAAGTAAAAACAAAGACAGAAATGGCATCACTCAAAGAAATAAAACGCAGGATTAATTCTATAAACGGAACATTGAAGATCACTTCTGCAATGAAGCTTGTGGCATCTTCAAAGTTCCGCAAGGCGCAAAACGCCATAGGCAACCTGCTCCCTTATGAGAAAAGAATGTACAGTATTCTTGCTGATCTTCTTTCCTCAGGTATTCCAGGGTGCGACAAGTATTTGCAAGTCCGTTCTGTAAGGAAAGTTGCTGTGGTGGCATTTTCGTCTAATTCATCATTGTGTGGAGCATTCAATTCTTCTGCTGCCAGACATCTTTCTGAAGTAGTATCTGAGTATATGTCCCAGGGTCTTTCCAAAGAAGATATTATGGTATTTGCAGTCGGACGGAAAATGGTCGAAGCTGCCAGAAAAATAGGGATTGTCTCAAAAGGAGATTATATCCGGATGGCAGATAATCCTTCATATGAGGAAACATCACAATTGGCCGGAACGCTGATAGATATGTTTTTGTCCGGGGACGTTGATAAAGTAGAGCTTGTCTATAATCATTGCAAGTCTTCAGCTTCTCAGATTCCTGTACGTGAGACCTACCTTCCTCTTTCCCTGGACAAAGTCTCGGATGATTTGAATCCTGGTAACGTGGATGATAATCTGTATGTTCCGGATTATATAGTGGAGCCTGGTTTGCCGGAAGTACTTTCCTCACTTCTTCCTAAAGTTCTGCTGCTGAAAATTTATGCCGTAATGCTTGATGCCAATGCTGCAGAGCATGCTGCCAGAATGGTTGCAATGCAGGTGGCAAGTGACAACGGAACGCAGTTGCTTCAAGATATAACACTTCAGTACAATAAGCAGAGGCAGCAGGCGATAACAGATGAACTTCAGGATATAATAGGAGGGACAATGGTATAGCAAAAGCGGGGAGAATCTCACGACTCAGCCCCGCTATTTGTTTATGTATCAATATTTATGTTTAATTCAAGTCAATAAGTACAATACCAACTTTGTGCCAAAACTACTTGAATCGTCTTTTTTTCAATATAAGATTGTTGAAAATTCTCCTCAAAATACTTTAGGAATCAAAACAGATTCTTAACTTTATGGAAAAATATAAGAGATATGTTCGGAAAAGGAATTTCAGACAAGAGGCTTGCGTCTCTGGCATTATGGGCCACAGTCCTGTTTTTTATCTTTGGAGTTCTTTATTTTCTTCCTGTCGGCATTCCGTTCAAGATAGGATTTCCTTTGACTGTCCTGTCGTTGTTTTCATTATGGCTTCTTCCATGGCCTATGAGTATCGCAATGATAGCTTCTGCAGCCGGTGACTATGCTGGCGCAGCAGGAAATTTTGTATTGCAGATGTCGTTTTTTGCAGTGGCACATGTTTTTATAATCCTGTTTTTTACAGGCAAGGTATGGCTTCGCTTCCAGTCATTCCGCACTGAGGGAAAACTCTTGAGACGTGTAGGCTATGCAGCGGCAATGGGGACAATGGTGATTCTACTTGTAATTTTCGCTATGGTGAATGTTGTCCCGGAAGCCCCTGAAGGAATGTTGCGTACGGGGGTAGGGTGTTATGTGACTGTCATATCGCTGATGCTCTATACGGCTTTACTGCAGAGGAGTTGGATGTATGCATTAGGTGCAGTGATGTTTGTATTTTCCGATCTCATCCTTGGGTGGAACAAATTTGTCTCGCCGGTAGGAGGACAAGACTTGCTTATAATGATTCCGTACTATTTAGGCCAGTACCTTCTTTTCCTGAGAGCTGCCAGAATAAAGGTAAGACCAGCGCTTTTAGGAAAGTTTAAATTCTGAATTTTCAGGCTGGCGTACTTGTGAACTGTCACTTAGTCATAACTTGTGTTCGTATCTGTCAAGTGCGTCAGCCATCATTTCCCGTCCCATTTCTGAGATTTCCCGGGCTTTGGCATAGTCTGAGATTTCTCCGAATGCGTCAAATGGCATACTTACAAGAATATCCGGCGGCGTGAGCTCTACGGCAAGTTTTGCAATGGTGTGGTTCATGAGACTGAATGTTCTGGTAAGTATTTTATAATATGAGGACTCTGCATTAAGAAGCCCGTCCTGTTTTGCAGACGGCTCCATTGCATGTTTCAGCATTTCCTGTCCTTGTATGCTTGCCAGCTTGAGCTTTTCCATAATGCTCATGGTGCCATTGTTTTTGACTGCATTTATCACAGCTTTTGCCTTTAGGTTCCGGGCTTTTTCCAGAGCTTCTTTATGTGCTGTCATTTCTGCATCTTCCCTTAGTATATGCCTTACCTTGTCGATATCTACGTCATTTACATCTATGCCTACGAGAATATCGTCTACTGTCCTGTCTACGATGTCTAGAGGAAGTGTATTTACTATTCCTCCGTCAATAAGTGTTCTGGTCCCTATTTTTACAGGTCTGAAAAGGGATGGAATGGATATTGACGCCCTGATAGCCTGAAACATGTGACCACGGTCGAATATTACTTCTTCTCCGGTATAGAAGTCTGTTGCAACGGCCTTATATGGAATTTCAAGGTCTTCAATATTAATATCAGGAACTATTGTCTTCATTGCCTCAATCACCTTGTCTCCCTTGACCAGATGATTCATGCTTATGGATAGGTCCATAAGTGCAAATACCTTCCAGGCATCAAGAGAAAAAAGCCAGTTCTTGATATCTTCCAGTTTTCCGGCAGCATACATTCCTCCTATAAGCGATCCTATGGATGTGCCGGCAACTGATGTTATCCTGTATCCTCTGGCTTCCAGTTCTTCTATTGCTCCAATGTATGCAAAACCTCTCGGTCCTCCGCTGGAAAGGACAAGAGCCACTTTTTTTCCTGATGCTTCCATACCGGTAAACTATAAATATTAAATTATTGAAACTGCTCAAATATTGAACAGTTTCTCAAAATTATTCTATATAATTCAGAATAGCAAATAAAATAGATAGGCGCTATCTTCGGTATTTTGGTTTGCAGCCCTGTTCCTCATTTTCAGGATGTGAGACATCATCAGTTAAGGACAGTATTGTCAAAATATTCATTGAAAACGGCTTCTGCCTTTCTCAACTGTTCTTCCGTATTCAGCGCAACGTCTTTCAGTTTATATTCTTGTCCCAAGGTTTCGTATTTGTTGACTCCGAGAGTATGGTATGGCAGGATTTCGACCCTCTGTATCATTTTATACCCTTTGGAATCTTTAGAATCTTCAGAAATATGGCGCCCGAAATGCTCTCCCAAAGCCCTGATGTCTTCTTCGAAATCGCTGTATCCAGGAACAAGTACATATCTGAGCCAGAATGGTTTTCCGTGTTCTTCCAGCCATTTGGCTGTTTCCAGTGTTCTGGAGTTGCTTCGACCTGTAAGTGTCATGTGCCTGTTATCATTGAACTCCTTTACATCCAGAAGAATCAGATCGGCAAGAGTGAAGAGTTCTTCCACATCACTGTTCCAGATTCCTCCGTTGGTGTCTATGCATATATGTATTCCGTTTGATTTGAGGTCTTTTACGATAGGAACAAGAGATGCAGCCTGCATTGTGGGCTCGCCTCCGGAGAATGTAACCCCTCCTTTTTTCCCGAAGAAAGGTTTTTGACTGACAGCCATTTTTACTATTTCTTCCTTGTCTGTAGGATTACCACCTTCAGCCGGAATAGTATCAGGGTTAGCGCAGTAGAGACAGCGGAACGGGCAGCCTTGCAGAAAAACGACGAGCCGGAGACCCGGCCCGTCGTAAGTTCCCATTGATTCGAATGAATGAACTTTAAGTTTCATACCCAATGATTTGCAATATATACTTACATTGATTTATGGAATGTACGGGCAATGACTTCAAGCTGATGCTCACGGCTTAGCTTTATGAAGTTAACGGCATATCCTGAGACCCTTATTGTGAGTTGAGGGTATTTTTCAGGGTGTTCCATTGCATCTTCAAGCATTTCCCTGTTTAGAACATTGACATTCAGGTGGTGTGCACCTTTGCTGAAATATCCGTCCATCATTGTCACCAGGTTTTCGATTCTCTCTTCTGAAGTAGGTCCTAGTGATTTCGGTACAATGGAGAATGTATTGCTGATGCCGTCCATTGCATCATGGTAGTCAAGCTTTGCTACAGAACTCAGGGAAGCTATTGCTCCGTGCGAGTCTCTTCCATGCATAGGATTTGCTCCCGGTGCGAATGCGACACCTTTTTCCCTTCCGTCAGGGGTAGCTCCTGTTTTCTTTCCATACATGACATTTGAAGTGATGGTAAGGAGTGAAAGTGTTGGTACGGCATTCTTGTATACAGGAAGACTGCTGAGTTCTTTGCTGAAGTAATGTACCAAATCTACTGCTATTGAGTCAACTTTATCATTGTCGTTTCCGAAGCAAGGATATTCGCCTTCAATAGAGAATCCGTCGGTAAGTCCGTCAGCATTGCGGTGGGCAGTGACC
>CALADR010000398.1 GCA_937890845.1 uncultured Bacteroidales bacterium
TGATACCCCGGGCCATAGTGACTTCGGTGGTGAGGTAGAGCGAGTGCTTAATATGGCCGATGGTGTTATCCTGCTGGTAGATGCATTTGAAGGATGTATGCCTCAGACCCGTTTTGTACTCCAGAAAGCTATAGAAATGGGAAAGAAGCCCATTGTCGTAATCAACAAGGTGGACAAACCGAACTGTCGTCCGGACGAGGTTCAGGAGCAGGTGTTTGACCTGATGTTCTCACTTAATGCGACAGAGGATCAGTTGGACTTCAGGACAGTATATGGAAGTGCAAAGCAGGGGTGGATGTCTCTTGACTGGAAAAAGGAGACTTCGGACATAACCGCTCTTCTTGATACTATTATAGAGGTTATCCCGGCTCCTGAGCATAGGGAAGGTACTCCTCAGATGCTTATTTCATCACTTGAGTACTCTCCTTACGTGGGCCGTATTGCTATCGGAAGGATTACACGAGGAGAACTTAAGACCGGAATGAACATCAGCCTCTGTAAAAGATACGACATCGTGCAGAAGCAGAGGATAAAGGAACTTATGGTCTTCGACGGACTTGCAAAGACAAAGGTCGATTCAGTACAGTGCGGTGACATATGTGCAGTCGTAGGTCTTGAAGGTTTTGAAATCGGAGATACAGTTGCTGATTTTGAAAATCCGGAAGCGCTTCCGCCAATTGCGGTTGATGAGCCTACTATGAGTATGCTCTTTACGATTAACAACTCGCCTTTCTTCGGCCGCGAGGGTAAGTTCGTGACTTCACGTCATTTGAAAGACCGTCTTGAAAAAGAACTTGAAAAGAACCTTGCGTTGAGGGTGAAACCGGGGCCTAATGCTGATTCATTTGTCGTTTATGGACGTGGTGTCCTTCATTTGTCTGTGCTTATAGAGACAATGAGACGTGAAGGTTTTGAACTTCAGGTAGGTCAGCCGAAAGTACTTGACAAGACTATTAACGGCGAGAGGTGTGAGCCTATAGAGAATCTTACGATTGAGGTTCCGGAGGAGTTTGTAGGCAAGGCTATCGAGATTTCGACAAGGAGAAAAGCTGCTCTAATACATATGGAGAGCAGGGGAGACAGGACGCATCTTGACTTCGATATTCCTGCAAGAGGTCTTATGGGGTTGAGAAGCAACCTTCTTACAGCATCCCAGGGTGAGGCAGTAGTTGCTCACAGATTCAAGGGATATGAGCCTTATAAGGGTGATATCGAGCGCCGAACCAATGGCTCTCTCGTGTCTTTGGAAACAGGACCTGCTGTAGCATACTCTATGGATAAGCTTCAGGACAGAGGTCGTTTCTTTGTAAATCCTGGTGATGATATATATGCCGGTCAGGTAGTCGGTGAACATACAAGGGAACGCGATCTCAACATCAATATCTGCAAGACCAAGAAATTGACCAATATGAGGGCGTCCGGAAGTGATGACAAGGTTATGCTTCCTCCGCCGATTGTATTCTCACTGGAAGAAGCTCTTGAATATATTCAGGAAGATGAACTCGTTGAGGTAACACCTAAATCAATGAGAATCAGGAAGATAATTCTTGATGAGATCGAAAGGAAGAGAAAAAACAATGAATTGGATTGATAATCCAAAAATATTTATTACCTTTGCACGCTCAATTCTATTTAAAGGTTATGGAAAATAATGTTTTTTTGGTGCCTCTGAATGGATTGACGGCCGGAAAGACGGAGTTCCGCTGGACGGCCGGCAAAGAGTTTTTTGAAAGTTTCGGTAACTCTGACATACTTGATGCTTCTGTATCGGTTTTGGCCGATGTCGAGAAGTCGGGACAGTATATCGGAATTGATTGTCAGATTGACGGATACATGACTGTCGAATGTGACAGATGCCTTTCGGAGTTGAAGCTTCCGGTGAAAGCTGCAGCCAGGCTGAGTGTCAAATTCGGTGAAGAAGCGGGTGAGGCTTTTGAAGGGGATGATGAGAGAGAGATAATCTGTGTCCCTTCCGCTGATTCGGATTTGGACTTGGGTCAGATAGTTTATGATTATTCGTGTCTGTCTCTGCCGATGCAGAAAGTGCATCCGGATGGAGAATGCGATCCTGATGTGGTCTCCAGACTTGGGGTCATGAGTGAAGAAAATGGCGGACAGGAAGGAAGTCCTTTTTCAGCTCTGAAGGATATGTTCAGAAGCTGAAGACTTAAGAGAAATATAAATATTAAAAATATAAAACAATGGCACATCCGAAACACAAAGTCTCAAAAGCAAGAAGAGACAAGAGAAGAACACATGATAAGGCTGTCGTTCCTACACTCAGCACTTGTTCAAATTGCGGTGCTACAGTAATGTATCACAGAGTATGTCCTGAGTGCGGTTATTACAGAGGCCGTCAGATTATTGTAAAGAACGCTGAGTAATCAAGTTCTTTATGGATTTGGTCCCGTAGTTCAACGGATAGAATGGAAGTTTCCTAAACTTTAGATAGCAGTTCGATTCTGCTCGGGACTACTTTTATAAATAACCTCGTGAGTTTCACGGGGTTATTTTTGTCGTATATATGCCTTTGGAAATTAGAGTAAAAAGATATAAATTTGCATATTTATGCAGAGTCGGTGTTAGGTTACTCTGTGTGAAAAACAATTAAAAATATTAAGTAATGAAAAAAGTAATTGCTACGCCAAATGCTCCTAAGGCGGTCGGACCTTATTCACAGGCCATTGAAGTGAATGGAACACTTTATATTTCAGGTCAGATACCTGTAGTCCCTGCTGACGGTTCAGTCCCTGAGGCTATTGCTGATCAGGCTCGTCAGTCGTTGAAAAACATAGGTGCTATTCTGGAAGAGGCCGGTATGACATATGACAATGTCGTTAAGACCACTGTTCTTTTGGCTGACATTGCTGATTTTGCTGCTGCAAACGCAGTTTACGCTGAGTTCTTTACTGCTGATAAGCCGGCGAGGGCCTGCTATCAGGTAGCTGCTCTTCCGCTTGGCGTGAAGATTGAGATAGAAGCTATCGCGGTAAAGTAGTTTTTTATGAATAAAAAGGCCATTATAGCCGGTATAGCAGTATTGTCATTGCTGGCAGTTGCAGTTGCTGTATCTGTGTTTTTTCTTTATTCCGGAACAGGAGTAAAGCAAGTCTCTTCACTTGCTTCAGATTCAGAAACCGGCCTTCTGTCTGCCGTACCCGCTGATGCTGTAGCTTTGGCCGAATTTGATGATTTGAAGACAGCTTGCAGAATGCTTACTGATTCTGCAAGTTGTTTTCACTCCCTTGCAGGCAATGTGGGAGGGGGCAGGATGGCAGCTTTTCTCAAGCAGGCATCAGATAAAGGATTAGGGTCCCTAAAGTCATCAGGGACAGTGATTTCTCTACACTATAACGGTTCTCTCGTTCCATTATTGGTATTGGATGCCGGTCGTGCCGGCAGTTCTGTTTCGGAAGACGACAGAACTTTTCTTGATTGTGCGTCATCTTGCGGACTTTCTGCAGTTTCTGTAGATGCTCGGGAGTTGGGGGCAGATGACATTTATATTTCAAGGAGACGTCTGCTCCTTGTTTCTTGTTCAGATGTTTTTGTGAAGTCTTCCGAAAGGCATATTTCCAAAGGTATATCGGTTTTGGATTCAGATGGTTTTGCTTCTTGTGCAGGAAGCGTTGCGCCTGGAAACAGAATATTTGTTTCAAGCTCTCAGATCGGAAAACTTTTTTCCAGTCTGATGAAAAAGCGAACATTTGCTTATGCTGATTTTCTGAAGAAATATGCAGAGTGGACATCTTTTTCCGTTGAAGAGAACTCTGATGACAAGTTTATATTGTCAGGAAGGTCCAGTTATGAAGACGGAACAGATGATTTCATAAATGTTTTCGGGAAATATAACCCGGCAAAGTCGCAGGTTACAGAAATCCTACCGTATTATACTGCTTTTTTTGCATCACTTCCTATTTCAGATTTGAGTGCATGTACAGAAGCTTTGGATGCATTCTGGGATGCGGCTGGAAGACTGGATAAAATTCAGGAGCAAAGGAAATTTTTGCAGAAGAAGACAGGTGTTTCGCCGTCTTTATGGGCCGGATCACTTGACGTCAGGGAAATTGCTATGGCTTCGTTTATGGTCGGAGGCTCTATGGATAATGTATTGCTTGTAAGGCTGGGTAATCATGATTTGACGGCAGTGTTCAAGGATGCTGAAAAGGGAGTTGGCAGAAAGTCCGTACCGAGATTATGCGATAATCCATATGTCGGATTTGCGGCGTCTGTTTTCGGACCGTATTTCAGACTGGAGGATGAGTCTTTCTATACTTTTGTTGACGGCTGGGCTGTTATAGGAAGCCGCAAGGCCGTTTCAGAATATGTTGAAGGAAGGGCTTTGGATAATAACTTGTCTGAATATTTATCAGATGCATCTGTTCAGTCATCTTATTCTTCTAAAGAGCAATATTTTACGTGCTATATGTCTGTTTCAGATGCAGCCGGAGAGTATGACAGCTTTATGCAGCCGGAGTATGCATCATCTATAAGATCACTGGCCGCAGAATTTACATATGTTCCTGTGTTATTTGGAATATTTAAGGACAAGACTGGAGTTTATTCGGCTCTTGATATACGGAGAGTCAATGTTACAAAGAGTAAAGCTCCTGTCTATGAGAGGGATACGACAGTAGTCGTTTCTAAAGGTCCGTTTGAGGTAAAGAATTCCGGTACAGGTGAAATGAATCTGTTCTATCAGAGGGAAAACAATTACCTTTGTCTTAAGACTACAGGAGGGAAAGGACTCTGGGCGGTTCCTTTTTCCGCTCCTATATGCGGAAATGCCGGAACTGTTGATTACTTCGCAAATGGGAAACTTCAGATATTGTTTGCTTCTGGA
>CALADR010000399.1 GCA_937890845.1 uncultured Bacteroidales bacterium
TGATGCAGGAAGTGAGGATTTGGATATTCAGTTTGATGTTCCAGAATCTTTGACACTGCCTTCAGATGCTTCCGAAATCCAGTTTCGTGTCAAGTTCGGCAAGTCTCCCGAATCATCAGACATGATAGCTTTCGAAGATGAAAGCGGTGTATTCAATTCAAGTGCCATAACCAGTATCTCGTCAAGGTATTTTTCATGTGAGATATATGAAGGTATGCTTTCAGGCGTTTACAATGTATATATCCAGAGAGGTGATGCCCGGAAGAAAATGGGAAGGATGTCTGTAGTCTTTGCAGACGATGTGGAACTGGATGGCGATAATAATGTATATGGTGTTGTCACTTGCGGTGACAAGAAATTGAAGGGCGTGGTCGTTTCAGACGGTGTCGAGACTGCAGTTACTGACGAAAACGGTATCTATCAGTTTAAGTCTGAAAAGAGCCTTGGCTATGTGTTTCTTTCCGTTCCAAGCGGTTATGAGGTGTCATCCGATGGAGTGCTCCCAAAATTCCATGTTCAGCTGACTCTCTCGCCGTCAATGCCTGAAAGAGCGGATTTTGTCCTGAAGGAGGCGCCTGACCAGACTGATCATACTATGCTTGTATTCGGGGATATTCATCTTGCTGCGAGAAATAATGACAGAAACCAGTTTCGTGAATTTACGGATGATGTAAATGACTGGCTTTCTGCAAACAAAGGTAAGAGTATCTATGGTATGACCTTGGGTGACATGACCTGGGATCTGTATTGGGTGACCAACAAATATGCTTTCGAGGAGTATCTGGCTGACGCCAATGCAATACAGGGGCTTCAGATTTTCCATACGATTGGAAACCATGATCATGAGATGTCAATGGCAGGGGATTTTGATACCGTGAAGAAATACAGGAAGGAGGTTGCTCCTACATATTACTCCTTTAATATAGGTAAGGTACACTATGTAGTGCTTGACGATATCGAGTGTACAAACAGCGGGGCAGGTGACAGGACATATAACAACAAAGTAGTCAATGAGCAGCTTGACTGGCTCGAAAAGGATCTTTCATACGTATCGGAGGATACGCCTGTTGTAGTTGCGATGCACGCGCCTTTGTATTCAGATCTCGGATTTCTGTCAGTGGGTAATTCAAGCAGGCTGAAAGAGCTTCTTGAACCTTTCCCGGAAGTGCATTTTATGACCGGCCATACACATAAAATGTATAATACGGACAAATTGTCCGAAGAAAAAATATATGAGCATAATTCAGCTGCTGTGTGTGCAACTTGGTGGTGGACAGGAAAATATAATAACGGAATGAATATTTGTCAGGATGGAACTCCTGGCGGATACAGAATATTTGACGTTGACGGGAAGTCTTTCTCTTGGGTGTATAAGCCTACAGGAGCTTCTGAAAAAATTCAGTTCAGGACTTATGACGGCAACTCTGTCACCATGTCGGCCAATGCCTGGGTTCCAGATGCCAGCGACGAAGGCAAGAAACTCTTTGAGAATTATGCAGGTATGTGGAAAGATGGAAGCAATGATAATTATGTATATATAAATGTATGGGATTATGATCCGTCATGGGACGTGACCGTTATTGAAAACGGACATAATCTGAATGTCGAAAAAATCAGGGAGAAGGACCCTCTTCATCTGATTGCATATACGGCTATTTCAATAAACGGGAACTCCAAGGCTCCGACATTCCCTACTTCAGAAACGCGTCACATGTTCAGGTGCAAGGCTTCGAGCCCTAATTCTACATTGTCAGTCAAGGTTACTGACCGTTTCGGAAATGTCTATGAAGAAGTCATGACGAGACCTAAGAAATTTGATATCGAAACATACAGATATTAGAAGATAGTCTGGAAACTGTCAGAATTTTGTTATTGTGCAAAAGTCCTGACAGTTGCCAGACCGTTTTTTGGAAAACAACTATTTATTAATTAAACTAACATTTTATGAAAGTTTTTAAAACTTTTGCTGTTTCTCTGATTCTGTTGCTTGCCGGAGCATTATCGCTATCGGCCCAGAATAGGGAAGTGTCAGGGCAAGTGCTTGATACTCATCAGCAGCCGGTTATCGGCGCGGCGGTTATGTGGTCCGGTACGGGCGTGATGACCGATGTTGACGGAAACTTTGTAATTTCTCTTCCGGCTGAGGAAGTTGAGCTTGAAGTCAATTGTCTTGGCTATGTGTCACAGAAAGTCAAAGTTTCTTCTGTCCAGTCCAAAGTGAATATTGTTCTTCAGGAAGACAATATGCTCATAGAGGAGACAGTAGTTGTGGGTTATGGTACACAGAAAAAAGTGAATTTGACAGGTGCTATTTCCGTAGTTGATTCAAAGGCATTGGAAGGCAGGTCTTCGCATAACCTTTCGACAATGCTTCAGGGATCAGTTCCAGGACTCAACGTTTCAACTTCAAGTGGTGTCCCGGGAAGTTCGGCGTCGTTGAATATCCGCGGTATTGCATCTATCAGCGGCTCATCGACTTCTCCGCTTGTCCTTATTGACGGGGCTGAAGGAGATATCGCGAGAGTCAACCCTAATGACGTGCAGTCAATTTCTGTTATCAAGGATCTGTCTGCTTCTGCTGTATATGGAGCACGAGCTGCATTCGGTGTGATTCTCGTTACTACAAAGCAAGGTGCTGCAAATGACGGCCTTGCAAATGTGCGCTTCAGTGCAAGATGGGGATGGGAAGAGCCGACTACTTCGACAGATTTCATTTCTACAGGATATTGGGGTACCTATATCCATAATATGTTCTGGAAAAATTCCGGACTTGGAAAATATATCGATTATACGGACGATGATATGGCCGAACTCCTTGCCCGTGTGAATGACAAGGTGGAGGATCCTTCCCGTCCTTGGGTGACAATTCAGAACAGAGGCGGCAAAGACAAATATGTCTATTATGCAAATACAGACTGGTATCACGAACTTTTCACTGATCGCCATCCTACGCAGCAGTACAATATTTCTCTTAGCGGAGGCGCTAAAGGAGTACGCTACTATCTTTCAGGCGCATTTGACAAGCAAGTAGGTATCCTCAAGCAGAATCCTGACAAATTCAGGAAATATAACTTAAGGTCAAAGATTGACTTTGATATAACCAAGTGGGCAAAGCTCTCCAACAATACAGCATTTTACAGTTCTTCGTATGATTATATCGGTGTCGGTGGAGTTGAGAATGCGATTGCTTACAGTGCCACACATGCCCTGCCTATGTTCCCTTTAAAGAATCCTGACGGTACATGGGTCGGACAGTCCAGTTTCATCATGACAGGTTCGGGAAGGGTCTGCAACGGAAGGCATATTGTTTTCGGAGATGCAAGCAATATAAATAAGGAGCGCAGGACGGATTTCTCAAATACTACGGAACTGACTATCACTCCTATCAAATCACTGAAAATAGTAGGAAACTTCACTTACAGGATATATCAGGACAGGAATACCAACAGGACGACCAATATTATAGGTTCTTCCGGTCCTGGGCAGATCGATATATACACTACAGGAGCAGGATTGAATGCTCTGGAGGAAACCGTGAAGACTTGGAACTATTATGCTACCAATGCTTACGCTTCATATGAAGAAACATTCGGAGGAAAGCACCATTTCTCTGCAACTGCAGGTTTTAACTATGAGACTATGGCTCGCAAGAATATCAAGGCTGAGGGACAGAATCTTCTTACAGGAAGCCTCAGTGACCTTGATCTCGTAGGTCCTAATGAGAACGGGGAAATCATCACATCAGTAAGCGGAGGCCAGACTGCTTATGCACTCGCAGGTATATTTGCAAGGGTCAACTATGATTTCAAAGGAAAATATCTTTTCGAGGTGAGCGGACGTTATGACGGTTCATCCCGTTTTGCCAAAGGTTCACGCTGGGGCTTCTTCCCGTCAGCATCATTGGGATGGAGGATTTCAGAGGAGCCTTGGGTTGATCCTAACCACAAAGTCCTGAGCAACCTCAAGTTGAGGGCTTCTGTAGGTAGCCTCGGAAACCAGAATGTTTCCAACTTCCAGTATATCAGACTTATCACTCTTCATAACTTTGCAGGTATTACATTCGGAGGAAGCAATCCTGACAAATACGCAAGCATCTCGTCTCCTAATGCATCAGACCTTACATGGGAGACTTCACAGCAGTACAATATCGGTATTGACGCGTCATTCCTTAATGACAGGCTGAGTCTTACTGCCGAAGGTTATATCCGTGATACTAAAGGAATGCTTTCTGTAGGTATGGATCTTCCCGGAGTCTACGGTGCAACAGCTCCTAAGACCAACAGTTCAAATCTGCGCACTTCCGGATATGAAATTTCCCTAAGCTGGAGAGACCAGTTCAAGCTTGCAGGAAAGCCTTTCGGATATTTTGTAAAAGGATCAGTCAGTGACTATAAGTCAGTTATCAAGAAATACTTCAATCAGGACAAGTCTCTTGCTGCCGACCCTCTTTACTATGAAGGTATGAGAGTAGGTGAAATCTGGGGATTTGAGGTGGACGGACTTTTCCGTACGGATGAAGAAGCTGCTGAATATACTTCAAATGTAGATATGAGCTACTTTAATATGAAGTATCTTCCTGACGGATGGAGGGCAGGTGACCTGAAATACGTCGATCTTGACGGTGACGGAAAAATCAGTATAGGAAGCAACACCGTAGAAAACCCCGGTGACAGGAAGATTCTCGGTAATTCACTTGCAAGTCTGCAATATGGATTTACAGTAGGTTTCGACTGGATGGGCTTTGATGTTTCGGCTTTCTTCCAGGGAACAGGAAACCACTATTGGTATCCCGTCAGTGAGGCCAGAACATTCTGGGGACCTTACGGAGGCGGATTCGCCA
>CALADR010000400.1 GCA_937890845.1 uncultured Bacteroidales bacterium
TTTTCTTGAATAATTCGCTTTCTCAGATGAGAGCGATGAATCAGGAATATATTTTACGGGCTTCAGAGCAGCATCAGATGGATCTTGAGCGGGCATCGGAGCAGCATCAAAGGGATCTGGAGATGATGAAGGAGCATTTCAGGGCAAGTTCTGCAGAGCTTGCAGCAAAAAACAGTAGGGAGTTCAAGGAACAAAGTGCTGCTGATATTGCAGATATGCTGGCTCCTATAAAGGAGAAATTTGCAGAATTGGACAAGGCCATGAAAGAGACACACACTGAGTCTGTGCGCAGGAATGCGGAGCTGGCTACATCCATCCGTCTGGTTATGGAACAGTCCAGACAAGTAGGTGACGAGGCGCGTAATCTTGCAGACGCATTGTCAGGCCGCTCGAAAGTCCAGGGTAATTTCGGTGAGATGCTGCTTAAGGATATTCTGAAAAATGCAGGTCTGCAGGAAGGAATACATTTTATAAGCCAGGGTGTGATTACTGATGCGCAAGGCCATGAAATAAAAAGCGAAGGAGGGGCTGTAATGATACCTGATACGCTTATACTTTATCCGGATGATACTATGGTGGTAGTGGATTCAAAAGTGAGTCTCAAGGCTTTTAACAGCTATACCGCGGCAACAGATGCTTCTGAACGCGATTATTTTGCAAGAGAGCATATCGAAAGTGTTCGCAGGCATGTAGATGAACTTAAGGCAAAGGACTATGCATCTTATATCCCTGAAGGCAAAAGAAAAGTGGATTACAATATAATGTTTATTCCTGTAGAGGGAGCATTCAGACTGATGCTTGACTCAGCACCATCTCTTTGGCAGGCGGCAAAAGACAACAATGTTCTTATTGTAAGTCAGATGACTCTGGTGATAGTTCTCAATATGATACAGATGAGCTGGAAGCAGGCTGAGCAGGAAGCCAATATTGAGCAGGTATATAAGACAGCCTCTGAACTGATGGGGCAGCTTCAGGGATGGATGACTTCATACGTTACTGTAGGAGACAGTCTTGAGCGTACTTTGAGAGCCTACAATGAATCAAGAATGAAACTGTCTGATTCTCGTCAGTCTGTGCTTCAAAAAATAAGAAAACTTGAGTCTTTAGGTCTTTCTCCGAAGAGATCAAAGGCTAAAATCAAGATTAATGCGCGAAAGTCAGGACCAGAGTCTGTAATACCTGCCGAGCTTTACGGTATGTGTAATGACGGGGATTTGCATGAAGATGAGGACAGGGAAGTGCGGACTGACAGTGCTTCCGAATAGGAATTCTGTCGAATCTGCCAATTTACCGCATTTTTCTTCACTTTTGTCCGGGAAACGGTGTATTTCCAGACGAAAGTGTTATCACGTAGTAATATTGAAGTCGCTTCAAGCATTTCGTACCGAACGCTGTCTGGCGGCACGTTTGTACCACAGAGGGTGCTTTCCCGTACCGAATGCACTTTGAGAGCCGTTTCGTACCGTAGAAGGGCCATTCTCGTACCGAATCAGAGTCAACCAAAATCGGGAATTCCGGATAATCAACCCTTTTTTCGTTGATCCAAAAAGTAAATCAACTTGGATTGTCTGTTGATCCAGATAAAAATAAAGGAACGGCCAGTCATATCGGACTTCAGCCGTTCCTTTTTGTCGGGATGAGGCGACTCGAACGCCCGACCCCTACGTCCCGAACGTAGTGCGCTACCAAC
>CALADR010000401.1 GCA_937890845.1 uncultured Bacteroidales bacterium
TGAAAATTGAACGCTTCGTTCCGGATTCGGCGGAAATTTGGATTTGCGGATTATATTGAGAAAATTATGGCAAGCAGGTATAGTGCCAGTTAGTATTGCAAGATGGGACCCTAAATGGTTTGAAGGAGTTGGCTACAAGATTGTTGCTCCTCCTGCTGATATTTTGAGGAATGACATCACCAGAGAGCGATACATACAGCAGTACGAGGATAGAGTGCTAAAGAGATTAAATTCGGCAGTCATTATAAGAGACTTGGAGATATACTCAGGAGGAAAGGACTGTGCACTACTCTGCTACGAGAAGCCTGGGGACTTCTGTCACAGGAGGCTTCTTGCTGATTGGATTCTAAAAGACACTGGTCTGTTGATTCCGGAATTCGGATATATAGAAAAGCTCAAGGATCCAGAGATACAGGAGCTAACACTGTTTTAGATATGATTGAAAGAACATTCGGTTTAGAGATTGAGATGTGCAATGTTGACAGGAAATCCGTAGTGCTTCCGCCCTGCTATTCCTGGAGTGAAGACGAGAGCATCTTCAATACTGACGGAACGGTCAGCAAGAAATTTGGAGGAGAGGTGAACACTCCTCCTCTTCTCTTTGATAGGCACACGATTAAAGATATTGAGTCCTTATATAGGTCTATGCTTGATGCAGGCGGAAAACTCAAGTGGAGCATAGACCTGCACGTTCACCTTCAAAGTGGAGACCTGCGTCTTGAGCAGTTAAAGAATGTCTTCTTTTTCCTGTATCACTGCTACCCGTTCATCAAGAGATACTGCCATATAGCGGACTGGGACGAAAAGGTGTTTAATGCACAGCCTATAGTCACAGATAAACACTATCTGGCTATCAGTTCTTGTAACACATTAGAGGCTCTTAATAATGCCTTGAGTAACCAAAGCAACAAGAGGTACCTCCGATTCGCAATCAATATAGCAAGCCACTTTGTAAGGAATACGATAGAGTTCAGATGCTTTCACGCAACTGACGACATTGAAGAGGTTAAGACCTGCATCATTGCATCATACAGATTCCTCGATTATGCACTAAACCATAACGAGGAAGACTTCAAGAGAATACAATCCTACGAACAGTGGTTGAAGGAAACGAGACTCACGGCACGGCAGAATACTCCAAAGCTGATGCATCCTTTGGTTTATATGGGTAACCCCTTAGACCCGAAACAATGCTTTATGACTACGAGGCTATCGTTCAATGCGAGGTATGCAAAGTGTCTTGATGACCTGAACATCGATGAGATAGCTATAGTAGGATGCGATATGAATTTTTCTTATGAACTTGCTTTATGGAGGAAAAGAAAGATATCCATCTGGACACAAGACAAGGTTTGCAATCTTGTTTATTCGATTATAAGAGGGAAAGCAGATATAGAATTTGTCAACAAACTGCAATGGCTTCAGATGTATAATTCTGACGACATTGCAAGAAAGGTAGCCCTAATCTTCTATGCGACCCAGATTAAGCAATATGCTGATGCGAATACAATCTATGGGCAGGTACTGCTTGATGCATTCAAAGATAGGATTGATGAGTCTATTGAAAAAATTGAAGTGAAAACATT
>CALADR010000402.1 GCA_937890845.1 uncultured Bacteroidales bacterium
CGGTCTTTGTGCTGCTTCCCGGGATTGGGCGCCTGCCGGTGATAAAATCAAGACAAAATGGGCCGGGACGGTAGATCCGGCAAATGTGCATCCCGAATATCCCCGTCCGCAAATGGTCCGCACGGACTGGATTAATCTGAACGGTTTGTGGGATTATTCAGTAACTGATTCGGACGCAGAATATTCTGTGGCTGACGGAAAGATTCTTGTGCCATTTGCGATAGAATCTTCCCTTTCGGGAGTTCAGAAAACCGTTGGAAAGGAAAACGCGCTGTGGTATGAACGAACTTTCACAGTGCCGGCTTCCTGGAAAGGAAAAAATGTCTTGCTGCATTTCGGGGCAGTTGACTGGAAGACGGAGGTATGGGTTAACGGCACTAAAGCAGGGGAGCATACAGGAGGTTATACTCCATTTTCTTTTGACATAACTCCGTATCTGAAGCGGAAGGGAGTCCAGACACTGAGGGTAAAAGTCTGGGATGCCACTGATGACAGTTATCAGCCTCGCGGCAAGCAGGTGTGTCAAAGCAGCGGAATATGGTACACACCTGTTACGGGAATCTGGCAGACAGTCTGGCTCGAGCCTGTTTCAAAGACATATATAAATGATTATTATGTGGTTTCAGATATAGACAATAAGGAGATTCAGGTCTCGGCAACAGTCAGGAATCTTCACCTTGGCGATGTTGTGCAGGTTGAGCTTATTGAGGGCGGAGTCGGCTATAGTGCTGAAAAACCCGGAAACAAGGTTTTGGCAAAAGCTGATTTTAAAGACGGGAAGGCGACTCTTGCCGTTCCGGATATGAAGTTTTGGAGTCCGGACAGTCCGTATCTTTATGGTGTGAGAGTGAGTGTCCTTCGTGACGGTAAATCAATAGATGCAATAGAAGGCTATACTGCCATGAGAAAAATAAGCAAGATCCGAAGCGGAAATAAAGGAAGGAACAGCAACAGCTATAACAGAATGGCTTTGAACAATGTTCCGCTTTTCCAGTTCGGCCCTCTTGACCAGGGATGGTGGCCTGACGGACTTTATACTGCACCTTCTGACGAGGCTCTCAGATTTGATATTGAACAGACGAAGTCGTGGGGCTTCAATATGATAAGAAAACATATAAAAGTGGAGCCTGCGAGGTGGTACTATTGGTGCGATGTGCTGGGTATGCTGGTATGGCAGGATATGCCTTGTATAGGTGACCATGGCGGACGC
>CALADR010000403.1 GCA_937890845.1 uncultured Bacteroidales bacterium
ACAAAGGATACTGTTCCACCAAGAACCTGTACTATCATGGACTAAAGCTTCACATAATAGGCTATCGCAGGAAAGGACATCTTCCTCATCCGTGCCAGATAGTGCTGTCTTCTGCATCCGAAAATGACCTTAAGGGCTTCCAGAGCGAATACCGAAGCGGTGACTACTGGGAGAGGGAAAAGAAACGATAGAGCCAATGAGTTCTACGCTCCCGTCAAGTCCGTTAAAGGGGCTTCTGAGGAAGAAAAAAGGAGAAGCAAGGCTGCTGATGACCTTTATTCTCAAGCCGTTTCATCTGTTAGGAAACCCATCGAGGCACTCTTCAGTTGGCTGAACAAAAAACAAATATTCAAAGAGCTAGTAAGTGCCGCTCCACTTGCGGACTGCTAATTCATACGATGGGAAAGGTAGCCATCGCATTTCTCTACCGTATTTTTAACTACTGATTCAAATTACTTATTCAAAGTAATTTCTATATACTCAATGTATTCTCTATTTTTATTTCGGACAAAAAGTTCATATTCAACATAAGACACATAGAGGTATTATTACTATTACAAATCCAAATAAGGCCACTATTTCGGTATTATCACTTCTTATGGGAACCTCCTTTATCTATAATTTTTTTAATATTAGAATCTGTGTGTAAATAGCTTGCTAGCAACATATTCTCTTTATTGATTATTTCTTGCTTTCTAAGAGAAGTACCATGTGAGTTAAGAACCTCTATCACTAAATTAAACTATATAAGCAACGGGAATAACTAACGAATAAATTCTACTTCTTGTTTAGTATTTAAAAGCATTAAAGCCACATTTTCACATTTTGTCTTGTAAGAGTAATTATATCTTCTGTAATTATTAAATCAATATAAGGATTGTCAAGCATCTCCTATTTCTCATATTGACAACAGATAGATTTTCATCTTCTTCCATAGTAATTTAAGTTCCTTCAAATATAATATATTAATCGGTTATTTCCTAATAGAATTTATTAACAATATTATGCGTTATTAACAGCCATTTTTGCCGATATCGGCAAAAATGTAGTGTTTTAATAAAAAAAATACACAAAATATCACCGGCCGCACAAGTTTTTCTCTCTATCAATCCAATGAAATTACGGAGATTTTCAGTAAGTTTGTAAGATGCTGTTTAAATTTTTGCCATCATAATTTTTATGAGATATTTTTGTAGATGTTTATCTGTGACTTGCTGAAAATGATAATAGTGTTATCTGAATGAAAAAGTCATTGAAAATAGTCCCCAAAGAGCCATAAAAGATTTTTTGAAAATTTCCAGACAGCTTCTAAGTTACACAAAAATTGAACAGAAATGATTACTGAAGCACAAATTGAAGATACTCTGAAAACTCTTTTCGAGAATCCAGATTTTACAGCCGAGCCTGCCGGCCTATATGACCCGCTGAGATATATGATAGCAATCGGTGGAAAAAGAGTCAGGCCAAGACTGTGCCTTACCGCATATTCACTTTTCAAAGATGCATTCGGAGAAGAAATACTTCAGCCGGCAACTGCCCTGGAGGTTTTCCACAGCTTCACTCTGATTCACGACGATATAATGGACAATGCAGACATGAGACGCGGACAGCCCACTGTTTTCCGCAAATGGGACGGCAACACCGCTATCCTCTCAGGAGACGTCATGTGCATAGACAGTTACAGAAGAATATCCAAGGCTCCTGCTAAAACACTTCCTGCCGTTCTGGAACTGTTTTCCACCACAGCAGCCCAGGTATGCGAAGGTCAGCAATACGACATGGACTTCGAAAATCTGAAAGAAGTTCCTATGGATCAATACTTGAAGATGATAGGCCTTAAAACAGCCGTTCTGCTGGCATGCTCTGCAAAAATGGGAGCACTGATTGCAGGAGCAGATGAAAGAAGCTGCGACCTTCTATATAAGTTTGCCTACGATCTCGGCCTGGCATTTCAGGTGACAGACGACTATCTGGACACATTCGGAGACTCAAGGGTATTCGGGAAAAAAATAGGAGGAGACATAGTAAACAACAAAAAAAGCTGGCTGCTGACACGTGCTCTGGAAAAGAGTGCGGCAATGGAAGCATCCGGAACAGTGCCACATGGAGCAGGAAAAGCCGATATACTTTCAGCAATGGAAATGAGGGCGGAAAGTGATGCGGAAAAAGAGGCTAAAATCACAAAGGTAAAGGGCATATACGAAACTCTCGGGGTTGATGAAGATGCAAAATATGAAATCATAAAGATGCACGCACAAGCAATGGAATATGCAGGAATGCTCAGTCTTCCACGCACCAGATACGAGATGCTGCACCGCTATGCTGACAAACTTCTCGGACGCACAAAGTGATGATTTCCAAGTCGAATGACTTGGACTGAAATGACAACAAAGAACAAAAAATCGAAGAAAGAAATATTTGCAATGGAAAGACATGACCTCCTGAGTCGTCATCAGACGGCCGCGACTGAAAGGAGCGAAAATCCCCCTCGGGGGTGCAGGGGGGTCTGATGATGATTTCCAAGTCGAATGACTTGGACTGAAATGACAACAAAGAACAAAAAATCGAAGAAAGAAATATTTGCAATGGAAAGACATGACTTGGAAATCATGGCCCCGGCCGGCAACTTCGAATGCCTGCACGCAGCCATACAGGGAGGAGCCAACTCAGTCTACTTCGGAGTAGAAAAACTGAACATGCGCTCTCACTCTGCCAATAACTTCAAAATGACAGACCTGCAGGAAATCTGCGACATATGCCGCCAACACGGCATTAAATCATATCTTACCCTCAATATTGTTCTATACAACGAAGACCTTGAGGACATGCGCCTTACACTGGATGCAGCAAAAAAAGCCGGAATCACAGCTGTAATCGCATCCGATATGGCTGCCATAATGTACGCAAGACAGATAGGCGTGGAGGTCCACATATCCACCCAGCTCAGCATATCAAATGCTGAATCACTTAAATTCTACGCCCAGTTTGCAGATGTAATAGTACTGGCCAGAGAACTGAACCTGCATCAGGTAAAAGAAATAAAGGAAACCATCGACAGAGAAAATATCTGCGGTCCTTCAGGCAGACCTGTAGAAATAGGGAGGTTCGCCCATGGAGCACTCTGCATGGCTATATCCGGCAAATGCTATCTAAGTCTCCACGAATACGGAGCATCAGCAAACAGAGGCTCATGCTACCAGATATGCCGACGCGGATATGAAGTAACCGATGTTGAGACAGGAAACAAACTCGTAGTGGACAACAAATACATAATGTCACCTAAAGACTTGTGTACTATAGAGTTTATGGATAAAATCATAGATGCCGGAGTAACAGTTTTCAAAATAGAAGGGCGCGCACGGTCTGCAGAGTATGTAAAACGAGCAGCATCTTGCTACAGGAGAGCTGCAGATGCTGTCTGTGACGGAACATATTCACCGGAAGTAGCAGCAGAACTTAAAAAGGAACTGTCAGAAGTTTTCAACAGAGGCTTCTGGGACGGGTACTATCAGGGAGCAAGACTAGGACAGTGGAGCGAAGTATATGGCAGTAAAGCCACACGCAAAAAAATCTATTGTGGAAAAGTAACAAACTGGTTCAGCAAACTAGGTGTTGCAGAAATTCTTGTTGAATCCTCATCTCTCAAAACAGGAGACAACATACTCATCATAGGCCCGTCTACAGGAGTAGTTGAAATGACAGTCCCTGAAATAAGAGTTGACCTGAAAGAAACAGACTCGGCAGAAAAAGGAACATACTGTTCTATACCGGTAGATACATCCATACTTGAATCATGCGAAGGAAGGCTCAGACGCTCTGACAAAGTCTATATCTGGAAAGAAGGGGAATAGAAAAACAGATTTTCAATTATATTTAATATAAATTATAAAAGTATTCCGGAAAATAATTTTTCTGGATATATACAATTTAAAAACAGGACAACCTCATTTTGAGATGTGTCCTGTTTTTTTGCTTTAGAGAATGACACTGTCATAGCAGTTAAAGTTTGACGTTTCAAAAAAAATTACTACCTTTGCAGAATGAAAATATGTGGAGAGATTTGGCTGCTTGCAACCACTTGAAAAAATGCTAAAATGTTGACTTAATACGGTCAGCTGCCTTCGCCAGCTTTCCGATGGTTTATCAATATTTTTGTTTGTGCAGGCCGCAGCTCTCCAGCTGACGGCTATTTTTTATTTACTTTCTGCATTATTGGCTATTTAGAAAAAGCAGACCTGTAAATATAACTACACCTGCCGATTGACATGAAATTAGTATTAAAATTATATAATTAAGTACTGCTGAGAAGCAGCCATAAATAAAAACACAAAATCATGAATTATCTTTTTACATCAGAATCAGTATCTGAAGGACACCCTGACAAGGTTTCCGACCAGATATCAGATGCTATCCTCGACGAATTCCTGCGTCAGGATCCTGAAGCCAAGGTAGCCTGCGAGACTTTCTGCAGCACAGGACTGGTAGTTGTAGGCGGAGAAGTCCGCTCAGAGGATGCTTATGTAGACATCCAGAGCGTTGCAAGGCGTGTTATAAACAAAATCGGCTACAACAAAGCCGACTATATGTTCGACGGCAACTCATGCGGAGTCCTTTCTGCCCTGCACGAGCAAAGTCAGGATATCAACAGAGGAGTCGTAGTAGAAAACCCTGAAGACCAGGGAGCCGGTGACCAGGGTATGATGTTCGGATATGCATGCAGAGACACGGCAGAATATATGCCACTTCCGCTTGCTCTTTCACACAAGGCTCTTCTCATACTTGCAGACATTCGCAAAAAGACCCCTGAACTTATGCCTTACCTGCGCCCTGACTCAAAATCTCAGTTCACAGTAGAATACGATAGCGAGACAGGAAAGCCTGTAAGAATCCACACTATTGTCATTTCCACCCAGCACGATGAATTTGTAGCATCTGAATTGGGAAAAATGACTTACTCAGAAGCCTGCGAGCAATACGGACAGAAACGAACTGATGAAGCCATGCAGGCCAAGATCAGGAAAGATGTAGAAGAAATACTTATTCCAAGGCTCATAGAAGAACTTCCAGCCGAGACTGCAGCCCTGTTCAAGGGAGACTACATCCTGCATGTGAACCCTACAGGAAAGTTCGTAATCGGAGGACCACACGGAGACACGGGGCTAACAGGAAGAAAAATCATAGTGGACACATACGGAGGCAAAGGAGCGCACGGTGGAGGAGCTTTCTCAGGAAAAGATCCATCAAAAGTGGACCGCTCGGCAGCATACGCAGCAAGATACATTGCAAAGAACATGGTAGCGGCAGGAGTAGCCGATGAAATGCTGGTACAGCTGTCATACGCCATTGGTGTAGCAAAACCTCTCAGCATATTCGTAAACACTTACGGTACTGCAGCCAAGACAGCTGATGGCAAACAGCTAAATGATTCAGAGATAGCAGAACAGGTAGGAAAACTTTTCGACCTGCGCCCGGCAAAGATTATCGAAAAATTCCAGCTCAAAAAGCCTATATACGAACCGACAGCAGCATACGGACATGTCGGCAGAAAACCATACAAGGACTATGTGGAAATAATCAGGAACGGAAAAAAATCCAAAGAATATGTACAATTCTTCGGATGGGAACTCCTGGACTCTGTTGACCGCATAAAGGAAGCTTTTTCACTTTAAGCCAGGCAAACATCTAATAACAGGAGCCGACTCATCTTGAGCCGGCTCCTGTTATATATAATTAGGTACTTAAACATATGATCGCGGTACCTGCCTGTCCTGTTCGTAAAAGATACTCGGTTTTTATGCTGGAATATGATATAGTTTCACTTAAAACTCAACAGAAACCCCGACATTGAAGCGGGCTGGTTTGCCAGTCTGGAAAAACGAATTGCCGACTGACTTGAAGTAAAATACATCATATCCGGTATCAGTAAGATTGTCACCGCGAGCAAAAAGGTCGAACCACTTGAAA
>CALADR010000404.1 GCA_937890845.1 uncultured Bacteroidales bacterium
CGGATATCTTTTCCTTCGCGGACGTTCAAAATGTATGATTCTCGGTCCTTCAGGCCAGAATATATATCCGGAGGAAATCGAATGTGTTCTCAATACAATGCCTTATGTTGTTGATTCATTGGTTATTGAGGAAGAGGGAGGACTTACTGCTCTCATATATCCGGACTTTCATCAGGGTGAACTTGACGGACTTACGAGAGATGCTCTTGAAAAGACTCTCAATGAGTCACTGGCAGGTGCGAATGCTGAACTTCCAAACTATGCCAGAATCAAGAAACTTGAAATTCTTCCAGAGGATTTTGAGCGTACACCAAAGCGTAGCATAAAGCGTTATCTCTATCAGAGAAACTAAGTTTTTTTATTTAGGACAATGGAAAAGTTTGACCACAGTTATTTGCAAATGGCTGCAATATGGGCACAGAATTCATATTGCAGGAGACGTCAGGTAGGGGCCCTTCTAGTGAAGGATAGAATGATTATTTCTGACGGCTACAACGGGACTCCATCAGGGTTTGAGAACAATTGCGAAGATGAGAATGGTGTAACTAAGCCGTATGTCCTGCATGCCGAGGCTAATGCTATTACCAAGGTGGCCAAGTCCGGTAACAGCAGCAAAGGTGCTACATTGTATGTAACTGCTTCTCCTTGCCTTGAATGTGCAAAGCTTATCATTCAGGCGGGAATCAGCAGGGTGGTATATAAGGACGAATATCGTTTGACAGATGGAGTCGATTTGCTCAGAAGAGCCGGTGTTGAAGTTGAAAAGGTGGATTGATGGATAAAAACAGAACAAATATTCTTTTTGTTGCACTCCTTGGCGTTGTCATAGGAGTGCTTGTTTCTGTTACTGCGACTAAGTATTATGTCGCTAACAAGAAGTTTGACGGAGATTATAACCGTTGGCGCAAGTTGAATCTCATACTGGAACAGGTTCAAGCAAATTATGTTGATACGATTGACATGAAGAAGATGACAGATGCTGCTGTCGTTGCAGCATTAGCAGAGCTTGACCCTCATTCAGTTTATCTGCCTCCTGTTGATTTGAAGGAGTCGGAAACAGATCTGGCAGGAAATTTTGACGGAATAGGCATTCATGTTCCTAATGATACGGCTATAGTGCTTAGCGTAATTCCAGGAGGACCGTCAGAGAAGGCTGGACTTCTTCAGGGAGACAGGATCCTTAGGGTTCAGGAAAAGAATATTGCCGGTGTCAGGACACCACAGGACAGTATGGTGCGTCTTATGAAAGGGCCTTCAGGTTCCAAAGTTAAGATTGTAGTAAATCGTTCCGGAACTGAAATTCCTTTTGAGATTACCAGAGGGAAGATACCTGTAAAATGTGTTGATGCGGCTTTTATGATTAATGATACTACTGGTTATGTAAGGCTGTCAAAGTTTACGAGAACTACATTTGCGGAATTTTCTGAAGCCTCTGCCAGATTGCTTGAAAAAGGCATGCGCCATCTTGTTTTCGATATTAGAGGAAACACAGGAGGATATTTTGACCAGGCATTTTTGCTTTGTAATGAATTTCTTGATAAGGGGTCACTGATAGTCTATATGCAGGGGCTTCACAGGGCAAGGCAGGATTTCAAAGCCGACGGGCGTGGAAAGTTGCGTGACATAAGACTTTCTGTTCTGATAGATGAGTCTTCAGCTTCTTCAAGTGAGATTTTTGCAGGTGCCATTCAGGACAATGACAGAGGTCTTATCCTTGGCCGCCGTTCATTCGGAAAAGGACTGGTACAGGAGCCTGTTAATTTTACTGATGGCTCAGGCATGAGGCTTACAGTAGCCCGTTTCTATACGCCTTCCGGGAGATGTATCCAGAAGCCATATTCGGACGGAGCCGGTTATGCCTATGATATTTATGAGCGTTTCAGGCACGGAGAGTTGACAGATGCTGACAGTATCCAGGTCGATACGAGTAATGTACATTATACAGTTAAAGGAAGAAAAGTTTATGGCGGAGGTGGTATAGTTCCTGATATCTTTGTTCCAATGGATACTACCAGGGCCACAGATTTTTTCATTAAGTGTAACCGGAAGGCAACGCAAATGCGCTTTGCTTCAGCAATGTTTGACAAATATAAGTCAGAACTTTCCTCCATCTCTGACTTTGAAAACCTTGGCAAATATCTTGATAGACTGGATATTGCATCACAGTTCCTGGATTTTGCTGCTGAAAAAGACAGTCTGGTTCCGGCTCCTGGTGAGTGGGCCAAGACAGAAAGTTATATGATGCCTCAGCTGAAAGCGTTGGTAGGACGTTATTCAAAATTGGACGATGAGGCATTTTACAGGTTTTATCTGGCAATAGATGAAACTGTTTCAGCGGCAGTTTCTGACTGACAGAGTCATAACGATAGGGTATATAAAAAACAGCGGTTATACAGACTATGAACTGTGTAACCGCCGTTTTTATTGTGCTATGAATCTATATACTATTTCACCGGTCTGTCTCGCAGGTGCGGAAGGTGACATTGAAAATCTGGACAATCTTGCTGCTCTGACTGCAAATTCTCTAAGACAACTGTCTTCGGAAGATACTTCGTCAAGCACTTTGGCGTTTTCTACACGGCCAGAAGGGTTTACAGTAATTATTACTGTAACAGTTCCTCCTCCCATACATCTGTACGCAGGAATAGGCAGGTGACTCGCTTTTCGCCCATCCAGACTGTAGGAAAGTACTGAAGGTCCGGAATATTCTTTTTCTTTTCTTGAGTTATTGTTTTCTTTTCCGAGATCTACGGTTTCTTCTCTTGCATCTTCCTCTAATGCATGTTTCTGACCGTCTTTAAGCTGCTGAGCCAGTCTTTCTGCATCTTTGTACAGTGCATCCGCATCTGTATTCCTGTCATCTTTCAACTGTGCGCCAGCATTGACTGCTATGTTTTTTACATTATCGTTCGATGCGCGTTCAAGAGGGATTTTGCCGCTAATCAAGTCATCAAGACGCTTGCTGATATGCTCTTTGAATTCTTTTTCCTTTATCTTTTCTTCTTCTGCTTCCTGAGCTGAAAAGTCAAGGACGAATGAGTTTGTCTTTCTTAGTTCGCTGCCAATCTGTGATATTGCCAAGACAATAATCACCGTGAGATGTATAATCACGGTGATATATAGTCCGGCTTTATCTTCGCTGCTTACAAGTCTGAAGCGCCGTCGTATTTCTTTCCAGACACCTTTAAACATTGTTATTCTGGCTTTCCCTGTCTGTGTTAAGAGATTTCTCTATTGTGGCAGAAATAACGTCGATTGCGACCTTATTGTGTCCTCCCTGCGGGATTATTATGTCAGCGTAGCGTTTGCTCGGTTCAATGAACTGGAGATACATAGGCTTGACGGTCTTAGTGTATCTTTCAATTACTGATTCAACTGTTTTTCCACGCTCAATTATATCCCTTGCCATTACGCGCATCAGCCTGTCATCGTCATCTGCATCAACAAATATTTTAATATCCATTTGCTCCCTCAGATGCTTGCATGTAAATATGAGGATACCTTCTATTATTATCACTTCTGCCGGATCGACAGTAATTGTTTCAGTCTTGGATCTTGAGCAAGTTATATACGAATAAACAGGCTGCTCTATACTCTTTCCTTCCTTCAGTTCTTTCAAATGCCTGTTAAGCAATTCGAAATCTATCGAGTCAGGATGATCAAAATTAACTTTTTGTCTTTCTTCAGGGGGGAGATGGCTGGAATCCTTGTAGTATGAGTCCTGAGGAATCACAACAACTCTTTCCTTGAGTTGTTGTGTGATTGCTTTGACTACTGTTGTCTTTCCGGATCCGGAGCCTCCGGCAATCCCGATTATCAGCATAACTGTCGTTGTTTATTTTCTGTTAGTATTGTTCTTATTAGAATTCTGCGTTTTTCGGTGTCCTAGGAAATGGAATTACATCCCTGATATTGCTCATACCTGTTACGAAAAGCAGAAGCCTTTCAAAGCCCAATCCAAATCCGCTATGAGGTGCAGTTCCAAACCTTCTAGTATCAATGTACCAGTCCAGGTTATTCCTGCTCATTCCGAGTTCGTTTATTCTTGCCTCGAGTTTTTCAAGAGATGACTCTCTTTCGGAACCTCCGATTATTTCACCTATCTTAGGGAATAAGACATCCATACCGCGCACGGTTTTTCCGTCTTCGTTCTGTTTCATATAGAAAGCCTTTATCTCTTTAGGATAGTCAGTCATTATGACAGGTTTCTTGAAATGTTTTTCAACAAGATACCTTTCGTGTTCGCTCTGAAGGTCAACTCCCCAGCTTACCGGATATTCGAATTTCTCTCCTGAAGCCTCAAGTATTTTGATTCCCTCAGTATATGGCAGTCTGACGAATTCTGTCTTTATAACGCTTTCAAGTCGTTCTATAAGTTCTTTGTCGAACATATCGTTAAGGAACTTTATATCGTCAGCGCAGTTATCCAGGGCATACTTTACAAGATATTTGATAAAGTCCTCGGCAAGGTTCATATTATCTTCAATCTCGTAGAATGCCATTTCCGGTTCTACCATCCAGAATTCAGCCAGATGGCGGGGAGTGTTGGAGTTTTCCGCCCTGAATGTAGGACCGAATGTGTATATCTCTCCGAGAGCCATTGCACCGAGTTCTCCTTCAAGCTGTCCGCTTACTGTGAGGCTTGTCTGCTTGCCGAAGAAGTCCTGGCTGTAGTCGATAAGGCCGTTTTCGTTTTTAGGCAAGTTCTCGAGGTCAAGAGTAGTTACCTGAAACATTTCTCCTGCACCTTCACAGTCTGATGCTGTAATAAGTGGAGTATGTAAATATACAAATCCTTTGTCATTAAAATATTTATGAATTGCAAAGGCCATTGCATGACGGATTCTCAAGACTGCTCCGAATGTATTTGTCCTAGGTCTCAGATGTGCAATTCCGCGTAGGAATTCCATTGAGTGTCCTTTTTTCTGAAGAGGATATGTATTTGGATCAGCCTCACCATACAAAGTGATTTCCTTTGCCTGTATCTCTACTGACTGCCCGCTGCCCTGAGACTCTACCAAGTCTCCGCAAACTCCAATGCAAGCTCCTGTCGTAATCTTTTTCATCAAAGCATCGTCAAAAGATGCAAGATCTACGACAATCTGTATATTGTTTATTGTGGAACCGTCATTGAGCGCGATGAATGATACGTTCTTGTTACCTCTTTTAGTTCTTACCCAACCTTTAGCAAGTACGGGAATGCCCGGTTCTTTTTTGAGCAGTTCCTTGACTTTTGTTCTGATGACTGTTGCCATATTTATTTAGTTTTAAATTTTGTCTTATTCTCCAAGAATATATTTGCTTATATCTGTATTGTCAATTCTTCCGGCAAACTTTTCTGCGCCTTTTCCTATTGCATAAACTGGAACAGGTCCTCCGGCATGCCCTTTCGTCGCCCATCCTATGTTTGCATCGTCATTAAGGACGGCATTTTCTTTATCATTGAGCCTTTTCTCTTTTGCATTTTCGATGATATTCCACTTGATAGATGCCCCGCGCTTTGAGTCATCAAAGCCTCCAAGTGTCGCACCTCCTGTTTCGTGGTCTGCAGTCACTATAATGAGAGTTTCATCGGGATATTTTGTGTAGAAATCATATGCTATGCTTACAGCTTTATCAAACTCTATGATATCTTTTACCATTCCGTAAGTCCTGTTCGCATGAGATTTCCAGTCTATTTCCCCTCCTTCGCACATTATGAAGAATGGCTCGCTTCCGTTTCCGAGAAAGTCGAGGCACATTTCTGTCATCTCAGATAATGAGCAGTTTTTATTACTATTATTCTCACTGCTATAGTCACTTGCGTTTTTGTCTTTTGAGCCAGGCTGGCAGTATATTATCTGTTGTGCGTCTTTTTTCTTCGCTTCATATTCTTCTTTTCCGAAGCAAATAGTACTTCCATTGTCTGTGAGGTATCCGGTAATGGCTTGCTTTCCGCCGTCTTCTCCATAATAATCAAGGAATCCGTTACCTCCGAAAAACTCATATTCTGTTTCAGGGATTGTTTTGGAAATATTGTAGTAATCGTTTCTGTTTTTATTATGTGCGTAGAAGGCGGCAGGCGTCGCGTGATTAATCGGTACAGACGTTATGATACCGATTTTGTAACTGTCTTTCTTGAGTTTTTCAGATATATTTTCTGCCGGATTTCCCTGTGGGTCGACACCAAGGTATTTGTTATTGGTTTTGATTCCGCATGATATAGCTGTTCCTGCAGCTGAAGAGCATGTTATATGCTTGTTGGCAGAGTATGTGTCTGCCGCTCCCAGTACTGGAAACTTTGTAAATGTAAGCTGCTCTCCTCCTATTTTTCCTGCTTTATATGAAAGATAGGATTCTGCCAGGCTTACATTTGTGCTTCCCATTCCGTCCCCAATGAACAGAAAGATGTATTTTGGTCTGCTGTATTCCTCTTCGTTTACAGTGCAGCAGGAAACAGGCATTAACAAAGATGCGGCAAGTACCAGCAGTACTGCAATGGGGAGTAACTTTGATTTTAGTTCTCTTGTTTTCATCTATAAGTCGTTTAATCTGGCAAATTTACTCTTTTTATTTTAAAAATGCCCTATTTGTTTTATTCAAATTATCTTTGTCACTGAAACTTAACAAAACAAAAAAGGGTAACCATGTCTTGAATACTGGTTACCCTTTTTTTAGTTCGTCCGGCACGAACATACTCTAACGGGTGCAAGTCCCTAAACCGCCCTGATAGTGGGAAGGTTACAGCCAAAGACAAGGGTGTCTATCGTGAGGTAGAATCTGAAGGAACCGACGCCAAACCGAATGCAACCAAGCTTGCTTGGATTGCTGAGGTGCGAAGGAGGAAAAGTGAAACTTAACACAACGGCAAACATCTGGTCTGACGGACAGAAATCCGATATAAGGCCTAAGGGTGAGGATGAGTCTGCTGATGAAGACAAAGTCCGATAACTATCCGAAATCACCCAAGGTAAATCGGGCAGATATAAGATGGAAAGAGTATGTCCTTAACCGGAGAGGCCTCGCAGGTGGGGCGAAAAAAAAATCGCCTTGCAGTAACAACGAACTGCGAGGAGTCAGCAGAGGTCATAGTACCTACTAATATCGACACGTAGGGAAGGACTGAACTTTATTAGAATAAGTTTATTGAAGAAACTCAATGAAGGAAGAAATGCAGAAAACAAGAAATGAAAGCTGCCTTTTAAATGATAGGCTGGAAGCCGAAAGTATAGAAGGAGCGCAGACCTTTATGGAGATAACCGAAGGGGAACTTATTACAGTGCAGATAGATGAGAAGCACTTGTTGGAATACATTCTATCTCCCTATAATATGAACCGAGCATATAGGAAGGTCGTATCGAACGGCGGGAGCGGAGGTGTCGACTCTATGGAATTAAAAGAATTACTTCCATATCTGAAACTCCACAAAGATGACCTCAAGTCTTCAATCTTGAACGGGAAATATAAACCCCAACCAGTACGAAGGGTTGAAATCCCGAAAGACAATGGTAAAACACGTCAGTTAGGTATCCCAACCTTAGTAGGCCGTGTCATTCAACAAAGCATCTCACAGGTGCTGATACCTATGTACGAACGTCAGTTCAGTGACGGAAGCTTTGGATTTCGTCCCAATCGCAGTGCTCACGATGCACTCAGGAAAGCCCAATCAATAATCAATAGCGGCTATGAATATGCCGTAGGTATTGACTTAGAGCGCTTCTTCGACACTGTAAACCAAAGCTATTTGATAGAACTCCTTTCACATACCATTAAAGACGGCCGAGTAATCAGTCTTATTCACAGATACTTATATGCCGGAGTAATGGTAAATGGAGTATATCAACCAACAACAGAGGGGACACCCCAAGGAGGACCACTTAGTCCATTGTTGAGTAATATAGTTCTTAATGAAATGGATAAGGAGTTGGAGAGTCGCGGACATCCGTTTGTCCGTTATGCAGATGATAGTTTAATCTTCTGTAAGAGTAAACGAGGAGCAGAAAGAGTCTGTGAAAGTCTTACAAGGTTTATCGAGAAGAAACTTCATTTAAAAGTAAATCGAGAGAAGACAGAAGTAGGGTATGTTCGCGGAATGAAGTTTCTGGGATATTCTTTCTATAAAACTGGCGAAGGCTGAAGGTTAAGAATCCATAGAAAATCATTAACCAAAGTCAGAGCCAAGCTTAAACTGTTGACTTCAAGGAGTAACGGAATGGGCTATGAACATAGAAAAGAAGTTCTTCATCAGACTATTAGAGGATGGATTAACTACTTTAAGTTAGCGGACGCGAAATCATCTTTTATAGCTATTGATAAGTGGCTTCGCCGACGGATACGAATGTGTATATGGAAAAGTTGGAAATACCCAAAGACACGGGTTGCCAATCTCATCAAATGCGGAATCAAGCCCTATTGGGCACGCATATATGGGAATAGCAGCAAGGGGTATTGGGCAAATGCGGAGGGTATAATGCACCATGCGGCGACCAATGATAAACTCAGGCTCGCGGGCTATCCCTGTCTTATGGATTACTATGTCAGATTGCACGTAAAATAGAGAACCGCCGTATGCGGAACCGC
>CALADR010000405.1 GCA_937890845.1 uncultured Bacteroidales bacterium
CCGTCCAGCGTCAGGTATGAAGATGGCGTATCTCCTCCGAAAGGTTTTATCTCAATGTCATTGCTTTTCTGCCTGTCCATATATTCACATACCTGTCTGTCACTTGAGAATGTTGTTCTGAAGTATATTCTGAAGACCAGACGGTCACTGAGTATATTCTGTGGATTTCCGCTTTCCAGTTTTCCTATGTTCCAAGTGGTTTTCCCTAATGTAGGGTCGTCGGCAAAATCTGTTTCATTCAGTCTGTTGACGAATTCCACGAACTTTATTACTGCGCTTTCTCCGAACTGCGGATAGCCGGAATGGCAGCTTTTGCCTTTTATTGTCACTTCAAAAGCTTTTGTTCCTTTGCTTGCCGATGTCATTCTGTTGTCAGTAGGCTCTCCTACAATCACATACTTGCTTCCTGGGTGTGATTTGCTGAAGTGTTTGGCTCCAAAAGACCCTGTTTCCTCTCCGGACAGCAACAGAAGGCCAAAGCCTGTATTCCCTTCTTTTTCAAGTTCAAGGCAGGCGTTGTACATGGCAAAAATCTGACCTTTTGCATCGCAGCTTCCTCTTCCTTCTGTCGGTTCTGCCGAAGGCGGGATATATGGGGGTACAGTGTCAAGATGCGTGCAGAATATTATTTCCGGAATCCCCCAGCTGAAAAGCAGGTTGACAGTACCGTCTCCCACATCATACTTTTTTACAGAACATTTGCAGGAAGCCATTTTTCTCTCCATGAAATGAGCGAATTCCATCTCCTTTGATGAGGTGGAATCAATATTGAGCATATCTGTAAAAAGTTTCAAGTCCATAATGATGGGAATCAACCTACAAAAATACCTATAAAAATCCGGATGGCAAAAAATAGAGGGCCCGTTTTGAAATTTTTCAAAACGGGCCCTCTATTTTTTGTGAGTGATGCTTCAGTGCATTACTTTACGACTACCTCATCAAGGAATATAAAAGAGTTGTTTCCATGGCGGGCATGCCAGGCAGGCAGCGGAAGTATTCCGGCTTCTACCTTTATATATCTGGCAGAGGTTTCAGGAAATGTAAGTGTGTAGTCTTCCATACCGTCCTTGTCTTTCTGTCCGGGAACTGCAATTTGCATGCGACCTGCTTCTGTAAAGTCTTTTCCGTTGTCTGAGATACTTGCTGTAATCGAAACCGGAGGGAAAATATCGTTGGCTTTATCGATAAGCGTTCCCAGAGTTATGCTGCTGTAGGTTTCATTGCCACCCATGTCAATTACAAAGGACGCCGGCGTTCCTAACCATCCGCAATATTCTCCTGAGCTGTATTCGCCTTTTCCTCTTATTCCGTCAACAAGAGAGCCTGGTGCGCCATAACGGTATTTTTCCAACGGTTGCGTAAGCAATTGTACGTTTGTTCCCATGGCCTTGTTGTCAATGAAGTCCAATGTGAACACCCTTGTTTCCATATTGTCTCTTTCTACAATTGCACTCAGAGTGCATCCTTTTTTTATTTCAACAGGACCTGAGTATAAAGTAGAAGTCTTGTCAGGTGTTTTTCCGTCCAAAGTATATCTTATAGGAGCATTGCCTTGGGTTGACAAATTTACTTCTACACATCTTTTTTCAGGATTGGAAGTTGCTTTTCCTATTATTTGGAATACATTTTTTGCGTAATTATATCCCATTATGTCATACATGGCAGCTTCATGTGAAAGGCTTTCAAGGAAACGGTCCCAGTTTTTGTTTTCAGGACTGCACCACTGCACTTCGCTAAGGGCTGCAAGACGAGGAAGAATCATGTATTCCAGATGTTCGTTGCTTGCGATGTATTCTGTCCAGACATTAGCCTGTACTCCGAGAATATGTTTTCTTGCATTCTCGTCCATGTCATCTGTATAAGGCTCATAAGAATAGACTTTTTCCACAGGTACATATCCACCTATGCCGAACGGTTCGTTCTCAATGTCCTTGGACTGGTAATAGTCGAAATAGAAATGGGAATTAGGGGTCATTATGACGTCATGCCCCATTTTTGAAGCCTTGATTCCGCCGGCGCTTCCTCTCCAAGACATAATTGTGGCATTCGGTCCCGGTTTGCCCTCCAGAATCTCATCCCATCCTATAATCTTTTTCCCTTTTGTCGCGAGGAAATTTTCCATTCTCTCCATGACGTAGCTCTGGAGATAATGTTCTGCATTGAAGTTTTCATCATCTTTCAGACCCAGTTCTTTGATTTTTGCCTGGCATACAGGACACTTTTCCCAGCGAACCTTAGGACATTCGTCTCCTCCTATATGGATATATTCGTATGGGAAGAGATCTGATATTTCGGTTAAGATATCTTCAAGAAAATGCATGGTCTTTTCATTTCCTGCACAAAGGACGTCATCTGCTATACCCCATCTTCCCCATACTTCATATGGTCCTCCGGTACATCCGTATTGAGGATAAGCGGCCAGAGCTGCCAGCATGTGTCCTGGAAGGTCTATCTCAGGAATGATATTTATGCCTCTCTTGGATGCATATTCTACGACTTCCCTGATCTGGTCCTGAGTATAATAGCCGCCATGTTCAATGCCGTCGCAGCTATCCCAGTCCTTTTTGATTACTGTACCTTTTCTTACTGATCCTACTTCTATGAGTTTAGGGTATTTCTTTATTTCAACTCTCCATCCCTGGTCATCTGTGAGATGCCAGTGAAGAGTATTCAGTTTATAGACAGCCATTATGTCTATTATTTTCCTGACTTCGTTTTCATCAAAGAAATGTCTCGATATATCAAGATGAAGCCCCCTGTATTTAAATCGGGGACTGTCTTTTATAGAGAGACAAGGCAAACTCCATTCTGCTTCAGGGGCAGGGGTGTTGCCGTAAATCTCCACTGGAAGGAGTTGTTTCAGAGTCTGTATGGCATAGAGAAAGCCGCTGAGTGAAGATGCTTTTGCAACTACTCCTTTTTTGTCGATATCCAAAGTATATTCTTCGTTACCCAAAGAACTGTCCAGTATAAAACAGAATCCTCCGGCATTGCCTGAAAGAACTTCGTCTTCAACTTTAATGGCTGCCTCTTTTCCGGAAACTGCAGAAAGTCTGCCTGCAAAATCCTTTATGGAAGAAATTATAACAGGGTCTTCAATTCCGCAACATGTAACAGAAGTTCCTGCTGCATTGAAACTTCCGTTTCCTTGTTCTACTTCAAGAGGATAAGGAATCAGGTTCAGCTCGTTTTTTTCAGGGCTGCTGCAGGCCGCGGCCATTGCAGCCAAAGCTGATGCGATAAAGATTTTTGTTTTATTCATTGCTTGTTATGTTAGTTTATAATTATTTCGTCGGTAAATAGCCATGCTCCGGGACGGCTGTTTTTTCTGGCAATAATCCTTATATACCGTCCCTGTATGTCGCATACGGCAGAGTAGAGTTTGAACATAATCTTAGGAGCTTCGTCAGGAATGTCACAATATGCTTTCCCTGCGCTGATGAAATCTGTCCCGTTTTCTGAAACAAGAAATTCCACGTCCTGAGGAACTTGTACCCAGGCTCCGTAGGAATGCATGAATGTTGCTCCTATAAATCTTATATTCTGTATTTTACCCAGGTCTACGGTTATGTCCATATCTCCAAGAAATCCCTGCCACTTTTTGTCTCCATATGTCCAGCCACCCAGTATTCCGTCTGTCAGGGTAGAATTCCCTGCAGCCTTGTACTGCTCTTTATAAGGTGTATCATATGTTACTTTACATCCTTTGCCGAGATGCTGTACCGGAGCAAGGCTCTCTTTACGTTCTCCATATTCGTTTTCAAGGTCGAATACATTGAATCCCATTTCTTCGAGCAGACTGCATATTTTTAGAGATCTGTTTCTGAAATCTGTGTAATCTTTGTTTTCGGGACGGCTCCAGCCTGTCTCAGCAATGGCAAATGCCCTAGGATAGTACATATATTCGGCATGACTGTCTTCTGTAACATATTCTGACCACAGGTTTCCTTGTATGCCCAGAATATGTTTTTTTTCCTGAAGAGACAGATTCTCTTCCAACGGCTCATACATATATGTTTTTTCCAAAGGAGTGTATCCTCCGATAGATACAGGCTCTTTGAAAGGAGCATCCTGTGAATAGTCCAGATAGCACGATGCCCCAGGGGTCATGATCACATCGTGTCCGGCTTTTGCCGCAGCGATTCCTCCTTCTGTGCCGCGCCAAGACATTACCGTGGCATTCGGTGCCAGACCGCCTTGCAGAATCTCGTCCCATCCTATGATTTTCCGTCCTTTCAAATTTACATATTCTTCAATACGGTGTATAAGATAGCTTTGCAGACCGTCAACGTCTTCCAGTCCTTTCTCTTTCATTCTTCTCTGACAGTCCTGGCAGGTTTTCCACGCCCCTTTCGATGCTTCGTCTCCTCCTATATGGATATATTCGGACGGAAACATATCCATGACTCTGTCCAGTACCGTTTTAAGAAATTCGAAAGTGATTTCTTTACCAGGGCAGAAGTCGCTGCAGCCGGCTTTTCCGCTACAGCCCAGTTCCGGATAAGCCTTTATGACTTCTTCGCTGTGCCCCGGCATTTCTATCTCAGGGATTACCTCTATGTGTCGCTCTCGTGCATATTCAAGTATCTCTCTGATATCTTCAGCCGTGTAATACCCGCCATAAGCTCCAGGCATGCTGTACTCGCAGTTACAAGCGCCTGCTTCTACCCAGTCTGTCCATTTTTTCTGCGGCCTCCAAGCAGCATATTCGGTAAGTCTGGGATATTCTTTTATTTCTATGCGCCAGCCTGCTCCGTCTGTAAGGTGCAGATGCATCCTGTTGAGTTTCAGAAGAGCCATTGCATCCATCTGTTTCATAAGGAACTCCTTGCTCCTGAAATGTCTTGACACGTCAAAGTGCAGGCCTCTGTAAGGGAATCTCGGTCCATCGGTTATTTCACAGCATGGAACAGTCCTATCTTTCCATCCTGATGTCATCTGGGTAAGAGTCTGCAAGGCATAGAATGCTCCTGTTTCGCTTCCTGCCGATATTTTTATCCCGGCATTACCTATATTAATAGTATAACTCTCATCCGGTAATCTGGAAGAAAAACCATTGATACTTATGTTTATGTCAGCTTTTTTCTTTTGTACAATAAAAGGAAAATTGTTTTTCAAGTATTCTGTCAGACAACTGGAAGCATCCGTCTTTTGCCAGTGGCCGGTATTCAGATCTGTCAAAGAAATGCTATATGATACAGTATCTTCAGGAAAAGTATAGGACCCGTTCTTCTTTACAGCATAGGAAGGAGAAGGAATCAAGGTTTCAGGAACCCATTTCTCCGTTTTAACTTCTTTCCCTGAGGCAAAAGACAATACAGCCTCTCCTGCCATGGCCAACACTAAGGCGATGACCGCCATTTTTCTATTCATACTCCAGTGTTACGTTAATGTCACAAGTTTCAAATAAGTAAAGGTATTAAATTATTGGATAAAATCCCAATTTATCGCATTGTCGTTATTGCGTCGTCAGTATGAACCCAATTAATAATGAGAGCAGACCGTTGTTTTACTGATAAGTTGGTATTTGCCGGCATAACTCATTGCCGTACCTTTGCATACGAAGATTGAGATTTTAGGCCATATAGTTAAAAAGTTTAGATCCTTTTAATTGTTGTAGATGGGGGTGCCTGTGAAGGTGTCCCCATTTGTCGGTTACGGTATAATTTGGTATTGAAACGGAAAATTGAGTAACTTCACGCAATACAATGAACAAAAATGATTATTATGACAGAAAATAAAGACAATGACAGAATCGTGCTGTCACCTTCGCTGAAGATGGCAGACCTTGTAAATTTGAATTATAGCCTTCTGAGTGTATTGTCCCGTCTGGGAATGACTTTGGGTTTTGGTGAAACAACGGTGGCGGATGCATGTTGCAGGCATAATATAAATGTCTCCTCCCTGCTTTTGATATGCAATATATATACGTATCAGGGATATGTTCCTACAGGAGAGTTGCTGACATCAGGTTCTCCGACTGATGTCGTGCGCTACCTGCATCAGTCCCATGTATATTATATTGACAAAGAACTCCCGGGACTGGAAAAATCCCTTGAAGAGCTGGTGGCTCCATGCGAGCAGAGACTTAAGCGTACTATTTATAATTTCTTTGCGGAGTATAAGAAAGAGCTTGAAAACCATTTTGCCTACGAGGAATCTGTGGTTTTTCCGTACGTAAGGTCATTCAAGTCCGGAATAAGGGAAAAAGGATATTCGATAGAGCAGTTCGAAGAAAATCACAGTAATATAGATGAAAAACTCTGCGACCTTAAAAATATCGTGATGAAGTACCTTCCGGAACAATGTGATCCTGTCAAAAGAAATGAGGTGCTCTATCATATATGTTTCCTGGAAGAGGATTTGGGCAAGCATACGCTTATAGAAGACAATATTCTCATTCCTATGATGTCAAGACTTGAAGAAAATGAATGCTGCAAATAGATATAAAGTCCTGCTGATTGTTCCGTCAAGAATTGTTGCCAGAGGCCTGGAAGGAGTGTTTCATGACCTTGGAGAATTTACAGCAGAAGGTATTCTTACGGATCTGTCCCATTCTGCGGAGGTCAGGCTCAGGAATGTGGATGCCGA
>CALADR010000406.1 GCA_937890845.1 uncultured Bacteroidales bacterium
GAAAAACTTACATCTCCGGATCAGAAAGAAGCTGTAGAAGGATATCTTGCAGTTGCCAAAAAGAAAACTGAAAGGGAGCGTATAGCAGAGACAAGAAAAGTTACAGGAGTTTTTACAGGCTCGTATGCTGTTAATCCTCTTACCGGAGCAAAAGTTCCTGTATGGATTTCCGAATATGTTCTTTCGGGATATGGAACAGGTGCAATTATGGCTGTTCCTGCGCATGATAGCAGGGACTATGCCTTTGCTAGACATTTCAATCTGCCGATTATACCTCTCATAGAAGGCTGTGATGTAAGCGAGTCAAGTTTTGATGCAAAGGAAGGTATAATGTGCAATTCTGGTTTTCTTAATGGTATGTCTGTAAAGGAGGCAATTCCCGCAGCCATTGATTATGTAGAAAAGCACGGTATCGGTAAACGTAAAGTAAACTATCGTCTGAGAGATGCCATATTCTCACGTCAGAGATATTGGGGCGAACCTTTCCCTATTTATTACAAGGATGGTATACCTATGCCCATGCCGTTTGAATCACTTCCAGTACAGTTGCCTGAAGTAGATAAATATTTGCCGACAGAAAGCGGGGAACCGCCTTTGGCAAGGGCAGCTGACTGGTCATATAACGGATATCCTATGGAGACAAGTACTATGCCTGGTTTTGCAGGTAGCAGTGCATATTACCTGCGCTATATGGATCCGCACAATGATAATGCTTTGCTGGACAGGAAAGTTGATGAATACTGGCGCAATGTGGATTTGTATATAGGTGGAACAGAGCATGCGACAGGACATCTTATTTATTCCAGATTCTGGAACAAGTTTCTGTATGATTTGGGATACGTTTGTGAAAATGAGCCTTTCAAGAAGCTTATTAATCAGGGAATGATTCAAGGACGTTCAAATTTTGTCTATAGGATAGTCAATACAAACAAATTCGTATCTGCAGGCCTGAAAGACAGTTATGAGACTACAGAAATTCACGTCGATGTGAATATAGTGCATAATGACAGGCTTGATATTGAGGCTTTCAAGAACTGGATGCCTGATTATGCAAACGCGGAATTCATTCTGGAGAACGGCGAATATATTTGCGGATATGCAGTAGAAAAGATGAGCAAATCAATGTTCAATGTTGTAAATCCTGACATGATATGCGATACTTACGGAGCTGATACACTGCGTTTGTATGAAATGTTCCTGGGTCCTCTTGAGCAGTCTAAGCCATGGGATACAAAAGGTATTGACGGTGTACACAGATTCCTTAGAAGAGTATGGAGACTGTTCTTTGACAGAGATGAGCTTATCGTAACAGATGAGGCTCCTGAGGCAGCAGAGCTTAAGGCGCTTCATAAACTTATAGGCAAGGCAAAGACGGATATCGAGAATTTCTCTTTCAATACGACTGTGAGTGCCTTTATGATAGCTGTCAATGAACTTTATGATTTGAAATGCAGCAAAAGGGCCATACTGGAACCATTGACTGTACTTTTGTCTCCGTTTACTCCTCATATTGCTGAAGAACTTTGGGAGGCATTGGGCCATAAAGACAGTATTGCCTATGCTTCTTTCCCTGAATATGATGCTAAATATGTAGTTGAGGATTCATGTACATATGCTGTATCTTTCAATGGAAAGACCCGTTTTACAGTGGAACTTTCCAAAGATATGTCTAAAGAAGATGTCGAGGCTAATGTCCGTTCTCTGGAGCAGACAGCCAGATATGTAGGTGACGGCAATATTGTGAAAGTTATTGTCGTGCCAGGTAAGATTGTAAACATAGTTGTAAAATAACATTAAAACATATAACAGTAGCTATGATTAAAAATAAGATATTGACAGGAGTATGGGATTATTTCCTGCTGACAGTCGGTCTTGTATTTTACTGTCTTTCCTGGACATCATTCCTGATTCCGAACGGAATTGCGAGTGGAGGAGGAACCGGACTTTGTACCATTATTTATTTTGCTTCTAATCAGACAATACCGGTGTCTGTTTCGTTTTTCGTACTGAATGCGATATTGCTGATTATCGGATTTATGGTTTTGGGCCGGGCATTCGGTATGAAGACCATTTATGCTATACTTCTGTCAACGCTGCTGTTTGACCTTTTCCCTAAATTCGACTGGGTTGTCGAAATGGATAACAAACTGCTTCTGGCAATAGTTGGAGGTATCATTGAAGCGATAGGTATCGGGATTGTCCTTTTGAGGGGTGGAAGTACAGGAGGAACAGACATAGCTGCTATGATTGTGAATAAGTACTGGCCTGTATCTCCTGGAAAGGTATATCTATATACTGATATTTTCATCATAGCTTCAGTGCTGCTTATCCCGGGTAAGACAATAGAGGATATGATTTATGGCTATGTAGTTATGGTCACTTTTTCCTTTATGGTTGATTTTGTGCTTTTGGGCAGGAAATCTTCGGTTCAGGTGCTTGTATTCTCGTCGAAGTATGATGAGATTGCTGATGGAATAATGAGGACTCTGAACAGGGGAGTGACTGCGCTGGAGTCAGTAGGCTGGTATTCCAAAAAGGAAGGGAAAGTACTATTGGTAGTTATACGTCAGCATCAGTTGCACAGCGTAGTTGAATTAATTAAAAGTATTGACCAGAAGGCGTTTGTGTCAATTACTTCTGCCAGTGGAGTATATGGAGAAGGTTTTGATGAAATGAAAACAGGCCTGAAGTTAAAAAAGAAGGAGAACAGGAATAATAAATCTACAGATGAAAGATGAAAGCGGCGATTAAAACTTCAATCTGGACGTTG
>CALADR010000407.1 GCA_937890845.1 uncultured Bacteroidales bacterium
TTTAATTCGTCCCGATTTTAACGGGACACTAATGGTCCAATAATAAGATTCATCATAAAACAGACATTTCAGAGAAGCAAAAAGTAAACAGAAGGAAGGATAGTAAACAAGACTGAGGAGCTGCCCCTTTATGGAACAGCTCCTCAGCTGAAAATATCTAATATTGAAATTAGTCGTTAAGAGAAAATCTCTTGAAAGCAAGGACTTTTGCCTCTTTGTCGATACCTGTGAGGAAATCCTTTACAGAAGTCTTTCCATCGCCCATCTGATACTCCTGCTCCTCAAGAGTGTTCTCTTTGAAGAACTTGTTCAGACGTCCGTTAGCAATATTGTTAATCATTGCCTCAGGAAGGTTTGCAGCTTTCTCTGCTGAAACTGTCTTAATAATTTCACGTGCTTTGTCAGCCTGCTCCTCAGTGAGCCATCCCTTTGCTGTATTTGAAGCAATATGGTCTTCACTATCAACATGTGCAGGGTTGATTCCAGCTTTCTCAAGAGCTGAATTTACAGCCTTCTTCACGAGTTCCTCTTTTGTCTTCTCAACAGCTACTGTAAGTTCATTGTCGATTACATTCTGAGGAACAGCCTCTTTATTGACAGCTACAGGGTTCATTGAAGCTACCTGCATTGCTATACCCTTTCCTACCTCAGCCGGAACCTCTTTATTGAATGCTACGATAGCACCGAGTTTTCCGTTGATAGCGTGGATATATGAAGAAATGTATGGGGCTTCGAGATGATCATAGTAAGCAAGTGTGTGCTTTTCTCCTGTCTTTCCTGTCTGCTGTGTTACTGCAGCCTCTACAGTCTGTCCATCTGCAAGGACACAAGCCTTAAGAGCCTCAGCATCTGCAGGGAATGAAGCCATAGCCGCATCAGCTATAGACTTTGCAACAGACTGGAATTCTGCATTCTTCGAAACAAAGTCAGTCTCACAGCCAAGGCATACGAGAACAGCCTTTCCACCGTTAACTTCAGCGATAACAGCTCCTTCAGTAGTCTCACGGTCAGCTCTTTTTGCTGCCACAAGCTTACCTTTCTCGCGGATGATTTCCTGAGCTCTCTCGTAATCGCCGTTAGCCTCTACAAGAGCCTTTTTGCAGTCCATCATACCTGCACCTGTCATTTGACGCAATTTTGCTACGTCAGCTGCTTTAATCTCCATTGTCTAAGTAATTAAATGTTAGTACTTCTTACTCTGCAACAGTTTCTGCAGTCTCAGTAGCAGGAGCTTCTGCCTCTGCTGCATCCTCTGCTTTTGCGCCTTTGCGTGCACGAAGCTTCTTTCCTGCAGGAACCTTGTCGTCACCTGCTTCAGGAGCCTCTTTGTCTTTCTCCAGCTTTCTTTCGTTCAGTCCCTCTGAGATAGCACCGCAAACCAAATCCATGATAAGGGCAATTGATTTTGCAGCATCGTCATTGGCCGGAATCACATAATCAATCGGAGTAGGATCGCAGCAAGTATCAACCATAGCGATAACCGGTATGTTAAGACGATTTGCCTCTTTAACGGCATTCATCTCTTTCTGTACGTCTACTACGAAAAGTGCTGAAGGGAGACGGCTCAAATCTTTGATTGAACCAAGGTTTTTCTCAAGTTTAGCCCTCTGACGGGTAACCTGAAGACGCTCACGCTTTGCAAGAGTAGCAAAAGTACCATCTTCAATCATCTTGTCGATGGTGTTCATTTTCTTGACAGCCTTACGGATAGTCGGGAAGTTGGTAAGCATTCCGCCCGGCCATCTTTCTGTCACATATGGCATATTTACTGATCCTGCCTTTTCAGCAACGATCTCCTTTGCCTGTTTCTTTGTAGCCACGAAAAGGATCTTGCGGCCAGAGCGCGCAAACTGCTTCATAACATTTGCAGCCTCTTCGATCTTTACTATACTTTTATGCAGGTCGATGATGTGGATTCCGTTCTTCTGGTCGAAGATATAAGGAGCCATTTTCGGATTCCATTTTCTCGCCAAGTGTCCAAAATGAACACCTGCATCAAGCAATTCTTGGAAATTTGTTCTTGGCATTGTTTTAAAATTTTACTTGTTTTCTAATTTTCCCTCCAGGTTTTTGCCGTTTTCCCTGTCGGGCGGTTTTCATCAATCAGGAGTAGCGGCCTGGCCGGTCTCCTTGATTTTCCGCAGTCTCGGCAAACTCAGGCAGCCAGTACGGATTCACATCCGCAACCAAGGTCCTGACATTTCTTTCCGGACTGTGATTTTCTGTAAATCAACAGATAACGATTAACGTTTACTAAACTGGAAGCGTCTACGTGCACCAGGCTGACCAGGTTTTTTCCTTTCGACTTCACGTGCATCACGTGTAAGGAATCCATTAGATTTCAAGGTTGAGCGGTAAGCCTCTTTATCAACTTCGCAAAGAGCGCGTGATATAGCAAGTCTCATAGCTTCTGCCTGTCCTTTGATTCCACCTCCGTCGAGGTTTGCCTTAACGTCAAACTGAGCAGTCGTACCTGTAACTGTAAAAGGCTGATTTACAATATAACGGAGAGAATCCTCTCTGAAATAGTCGTTAATGTCACGACCGTTGATTGTGATGTTACCTTTTCCAGGCACGACATAAACGCGAGCAACTGCCGATTTACGTCTTCCAAGGGCGTTTACTGATTTCATGCTCTGCTTAAATTTCGTTTAACTTGATTGTTTTCGGGTTCTGCGCCTGGTGCGGATGCTCATTTCCCTGATAAAGATACAGGTTGTTGATGAGTTTTGCGCCAAGACGATTCTTAGGAAGCATGCCTTTGACAGCCATCCTTAGCACCTCTGTAGGCTTCTTGTGAAGGAGCTCTTTAGGTGTAGTGAATCTCTGTCCACCCGGATATCCGGTGTGACGGACATACACTCTGTCAGTCATCTTCTTTCCAGTGAGCCTGATTTTGTCAGCGTTAAGAACGATAACATTGTCACCACAATCCATGTGTGGAGTGTAGCTTGGCTTGTTCTTTCCACGAAGGACAAGAGCAATTCTGGAAGCAAGACGGCCGAGCACCAAATCGGTAGCATCAATCACGACCCACTCTTTCTTTATATCGCTAGCTTTAAGCGATACAGTTTTGTAACTTTGTGTGTCCACTGTCTTGATTTTTAAATAGTTAATACATAAAAATTGCGATCCCTACACAAATAGGGGTCGCAAAGATAACAATAAATTTGTTCAGAACAAAATTTTCTTGATTTCCAGCCACTTGGACAACCGTACGATCCAATGACGGAGCATCAGAGACGAGAAGCAGGAACTCCCGTACGGGTCATTTTTACAGGCAGGATATGCCCGTTGCTGTCAAACTCAAGTCTGTCGATACAGGTCTCACGGTGGTCTCGCGCATTGTCCCCTATAGGCCGGCGGTGATATACTATATAGTATTCATCATTGACGGGATTATGTATCACCGAATGATGACCTGCACCTCTCGCTATCGAGGAATCCTGCTCGAGAATGACCCCTATTCTCTCGAAAGGACCGAAAGGAGAATCCGAAATGGCATAGGCCACCCTGTAGTCAGGTCCTGTCCACCCTCCTTCAGACCACATGAAATAATACTTTCCGTCCTTTTTCATCATGAAGGGCCCCTCGACATAATTTTCAGGGGTAATTGACTTGTACAGTTCTCCATCCTTAAAAGGTACAATGCCCAAAAGATCCGGAGAGAGTTTCACCATATTGCAGTGACGCCATCCGCCATAATACATATAATATGTGCCGTCATCATCCCTGAACACGAACTGATCGATAGGCTGTGCTCCGTTTATTATCTTGTCTATAAGCGGTTTGCCAAGTGCATCCCGATAAGGTCCTTCCGGCCTATCGGCTACAGCGACACCGATACCTCCTACGGCATCGTTGTTCTGTATGTCATTTGCCCCGAAAAACAGATAATATTTACCGTTAGCATGTATTACAGACGGGGCCCACATGGCATAACCTGCCCATTTCACATCTTCTTTTGTCAATACGGACGGATGCTTTTCCCAGTTGACAAGGTCCTCTGACGAAAACGCGTCAAAGAAGGTCTGCTTTTCATAAAGATCCGACGTAGTAGGGAAAATCCAGTATTTTTTCCCATAGACAATAGCCTCAGGATCGGCATACCAGCCTTTAAAGACAGGATTGCCGCTTGTCGTCACTTCCTGCTCCCAGGCAAACGATGAGACACACGGGTATAAGCATAATATAATCAATGCCAATGTTTTCTTCATTTTCTATATATTTTAATAACCTGTTCTTAGTATATGTAAATTTTTAAAAATTAACCGATAATACTTTAATTGTCAGTCAATTCCATTTGCAAAAGACCTTAAAATTTCGTAACTTTAAGGTAGCTAACTCCCACATTAACACCATGTTACGAAACTCTAAGACCCACTACAAAAGTAGTGATTTATTATCAATATTGAAAGAACATTTTGGAGAAGATATGAATTTGGCAAGGATAAAGGCAATGAGTATTATGATATGCGCTCTCTACCACATAAGGCCGGAGTTGTCCTGATATACGGACAGAACCGCACTGTGAGACAGTCCGGTCTGATAATCTACACTTGAAAATATATAATCGTCATCTTTTTCTGCAGAAGCATCCGTCATCAATGTTAGGAAGAATACAAAGAAAATAATTCGCCACACCGCCTGTTTTACCATATCCGTCAACATTAATGTGCGCAATTCCGCAAAAAATCTTGAAATAGGGTAAAAAAGCTATATCCTATTTCAAGATTTTTTCTGAAGTCCGAACCAAACCTATCAGATAGAAAGTACATTGAGCACACTTATCAGCTCTTTATCTATCTGCTTGTCCTGTTTTATAGCCCGGCTGAATGGAACATAGACAATCTTGTCATTTGATATTCCTATCATAACATTTCTCTGACCTTCCTTAAGAGCCTCTATGCTGGCTGCCCCAAGACGGCTGGCCAAAATACGGTCAAACGCGCTTGGAGATCCTCCCCTCTGCAAATGTCCGAGAATTGATACCCTCACATCATATTGCGGATGCTCCTTGCGGACACGCTCGGCATAATGCATTGCGCCGCCGTCCTTCTTGCTTTCAGATACTATAACTATACTGCTATTCTTGCTCTTGCGGAATCCGCGGCTGATGAACTGCTCAAGCTGGTCTATATCAGTCTGGTCCTCCGGGATGATAGCAGCTTCTGCTCCGCTTGCTATAGCACTGTTCTGAGCCAGAAATCCAGCGTCTCTTCCCATAACTTCTATAAAGAAAATACGGTTGTGCGAAGTAGCGGTATCACGTATCTTATCGACACATTCCACTATAGTATTCAAAGCAGTATCATAACCTATAGTAGAATCTGTACCATAAAGGTCATTGTCAATGGTTCCCGGCAAGCCTATACAAGGAACATCAAACTCAGCTGCAAAAGTCTGTGCTCCGGCCAAGGAGCCGTTTCCTCCTATAATGATAAGCGCATCTATACCATGAGACGTCATGTTGTCATAAGCGATTTTACGTCCCTCCGGCGTAAGAAACTCTTCTGACCTTGCAGTTTTCAGAATAGTACCTCCTCTCTGTATCGTACTGCTCACACTCTGACTTGTAAGCTCTTCTATTTCATTGTTTATAAGGCCCTCATAACCTCTATAAATGCCCATTACCCTCCAACCGTTGTAGATTGCGGCTCTTGTTACCGCACGAATCGCAGCATTCATACCAGGCGCATCACCTCCGGAAGTAAGAACCCCCACTGTAGTAATTTTCATTGAAGCAATATCTTAACTCAAGTTTCGCAAGTGATTCAAATATTGATTTCAGAAGATTTGTGCAGTACTTGCGAAAACGTTCCTAACCGCACATTCTTCCAGTTTGTCATCTACAATATTACTTAAAGACAGACTTTTCCAATGCCTGCAATTATCACGCCAGCGTATTCACTTCTCTACGGATGCCACATAATGAGAAATGACTTGCAAAGTATGGACTACACTCTTAATTGCACAAGAAGATGTTTAAATTTCATGATGTATTTTGCGGAATATAAAACTGTTCCTAATTTTGCAGACTTTCAGAAATTCACAATTGCACTAAAGAAATTCACAGGCTAATGAATATAGGAAATATAAATCTCGGAGACAGACCGCTTTTTCTTGCACCGATGGAAGATGTTACAGATGCGTCATTCAGATTCATTTGCAAAGAATTCGGAGCTGATATGATGTACACGGAATTCATATCTTCTGACGGGCTGATACGGGATGCGGGAAAATCCATAGCCAAATTGGCAACCTATGATCATGAAGCACCTATAGGAATCCAGATTTACGGGAATATCCCTGAAGCAATGGTAGATGCTGCAAAAATGGCAGAAAGGGCATCAGAAATTGCAGGAGGCCACGGAGCAGACTTGATAGATATAAATTTCGGTTGCCCGGTAAATAAGATAGCCAGGAGAGGAGCAGGTTCAGGAATGATGCGCGAGCCTGATAAAATGGTGGAAATCACTAAAATGGTAGTGGATGCCGTCAGTCTTCCTGTCACAGTAAAGACCAGACTTGGATGGGACAGCGAATCAAAAATAATAGTAGAACTCGCTGAAAGACTGCAAGACACTGGTATAAAAGCACTTACCGTACACGGACGTACAAGGTGCCAGATGTATACAGGTGAGGCAGACTGGACTCTTATCGGAAAAATAAAGGAAAACCCGAGAATGCACATTCCTATCATAGGAAACGGAGATATAAATTCACCGGAAAAAGCCAAAGAGGCATTTGACAGATACGGAGTCGATGGTATTATGATTGGCCGTGCCACATACGGACACCCTTGGATTTTCAAGGAAATAAGACACTATCTTGAAACTGGCGAAATTCTTCCGCAAATGAGTGTTACTGACCGGGTGGCTCTTGCACAAAGACATCTTGCAAAATCAGTGGAAATCAAAGGGGAACGTGTAGGTATTCTAGAGATGAGACGCCACCTGTCGTGCTATTTCAAAGGTCTTCCCGATTTCAAGGAAACCAGACTCAGACTCGTCACATTGACAGACATTCAGGAACTTTACTCTACTTTGGACTATATTGCAGACAGATGGGGAGAAGCAGAGCCGCCTGCCGCAGCATCCGTTTATGAGTAAATCACTATATCCGAAACAAGGCTCATATAAACGCAGGTGCTCTGCTTAGCCAAAGTAAAACTTTGTCTCCGCTCTCGCTTTTTGCTATATTTGCCCCCGAAAGTCATTGGAACAGAATATGAACATCATAGACAACCTTTTTCTTGCACCATACTCCCTCGTCCTTAAGTTCAGACATATGATGTTTGACTCAGGGATGAGAAAATCACATCATAGTCCAGTACCTACAATCTCTGTAGGCAATGTGACCGTAGGCGGCACCGGCAAGACGCCACATACGGAAATGCTTTTGAGAATACTGTCTTCCAAAACAACATGGAAAGAAAGTTCCGTTGCAGTATTATCAAGAGGGTACAAAAGAAAGACGAGATGGTTCCAGCAAGTCGTATCTGACGGCACGGCCTCAGACTTTGGAGATGAACCGGTACAAATCAAAAGAAAGTTTCCGGAAATCACTGTAGCCGTTGACAAAGACAGAATCAGAGGATGCGCTTTTCTGGCAAACCCCGACGCGCTTAAAAGTTCAAAAAAAGCAAAGAAATGCAGAGATACCGACTTTCCTGCGGCAGATCTGATTATCTTGGATGACGCATTCCAATACAGGAGGCTAAAACCTTCACTTTCAATAGTATTGGTAGATTACAGACGTCCAGTGTTCGATGACCATCTGCTTCCTGCAGGAAAGCTCCGTGACTTGCCTCAGAGAATACACAATGCAGATGTACTCATCGTAACAAAATCTCCAGCATACCTTGAAAATCCTGACAAACAGAGTTTTCTGAAAAAGTTGAGAATGGCACAGTACGATCCGAACCAAAGTACTGCTCTGACAGATACGGGCCGACGACAGAGTGTTTTCTTTTCCAGAATATGCTATTGTTCTCCCGAGGCCGTATTTCCGGAAGGAGACACGAGGTATATCTATTCAAAGTCAGCTGTAATGGTAACAGGAATTGCAGACGACACCCCATTTGCAAGATTTCTCAGCGACACATATAAAATAATAAAAAGGATATCGTTTCCCGACCATCACAGTTTTTCATCATCAGATATAAAAATGTTGGAAAAAGTGGCGGCAGAACACCCTACAGCTGTTTTTATCACGACAGAAAAAGACAGCCAGAGGCTTCTTGAATGTAAAAAAATATCCGGTTCTCTCCGCAAAAAGATATTCCGGATACCTATTGCAGTCCAATTCCTTACAGAAGACGAAAACGACAACTTCATTTCTCTTCTTGACGGCATCCGTGCAGAACAGCATTTTGCTCCTGCACAGAAGCCTCATGAATAGCATTGAAAAGTGTAATCACAAACTTTTCCGACAAACCATATTCTCCTCCTTTTGAAATCACTTTCTCAAGAAGTGAATCCCACCTTGCTGTCTGTAGTATGGCTATATTGTTCTTTTTCTTATACTCACCTATCTGACGGCTGATTTTCATTCTGGATCCCAACATATACAGTATATTCTCATCCACAACATCTATTTTTGCCCTCAGCTGATAGATGTTTTCACGATATTCAGGACTGTCAGAATCCACATTCCTTACAACAAGTCGTCCCAGCATTGCGCATAAATCTTCAGGAGTGAGCTGCTGCCGTGAATCACTCATGGCACAAGAAGGATTACAGTGAGACTCTATCATCAGTCCGTCAAGCCCCAAATCCAAAGATCTTTGGGAAATCTCTTCAATATACTTTCTGTCACCTCCAATATGGCTCGGATCGCAAAAGAACGGAAGTTGCGGATACTTGCTGCGAAATTCTATCGCAATCTGCCATTCCGGTGAATTCCTGTACGGTATTTTCTCTACAGTAGAAAAGCCTCTATGCACAACACCCAGTTTCCGTACTCCTGACCTGAAGAGTCTTTCAAGAGCACCTATCCACAAATCTATATCCGGATTTACAGGATTTTTCACAAGAACAGGAATATCAATTCCTCGGAGAGCATCGGCTATTTCCTGCACTAAAAAAGGATTGGCCGTAGTTCTGGCCCCTATCCAAACCATATCCACACCGCGTTCCATACACTCGGACAGATGCTTTGCATTTGCAACCTCTGTGCAGATTTTCATCCCGAGCTCGTTCTTTACTTTCAGCAGCCAATCCAAGCCATTGGCTCCCACTCCTTCAAATGTATCGGGATGAGTACGCGGCTTCCATATTCCGGCTCTGAAAACCTTTATCCCTGCAGACTTGATTTTCACAGCAGTCTCAAAAACTTGGCTTTCAGTCTCAGCACTGCAAGGACCGGCTATAACAAGTGGTCTGGTGTCAGGAAACATCCCCCATTGTGAAACAGGAATAGTGTCTATGATTTTTTCCATACTCTGCAATTTTATCAAAATTGGGCCGTCCGATTACCGGACAGCCCACTATATCAAATATTAAGGTCCGTAAATTACAGAATCCTGTCTGCATATCCGGTTCCTTAACAGGCATCTGAACATCAGACTGTAAGAACTTCTTTCTCCTTTGCGGCACAGAGGTCATCCACTTTCTTTACAAAAGCATCTGTCTCCTTTTGTACATTCTGCTCATAATCTTTCTGAACATCCTCAGGCAGGCCATCTTTCTGAGCCTTCTTCAAAGCCTCAATAGCATCCCTGCGGGCATTTCTGATTACAATCTTAGAGTTCTCCCCTGCTGTCTTGACTTTCTTTATCAACTCTTTTCTCCTGTCTTCAGTAAGAGGAGGCACAACACACCTGATAGTTTCACCGTTATTCTGTGGAGTAAGACCGATATTTGCATCCATAATCGCTTTCTCAATAACAGGTATCATCTTCTTCTCCCAAGGCTGTATAGCAATGGTTTTTGCATCAGGAGTTGTTACGGAAGCAACCTGAGGAACAGGTGTCTCGCTGCCATAATAGTCCACCATTATATTATTGAACACCAAAGGATTTGCCTTACCTGCACGGTAAGTCTTAAGATCCTCTTCAAGGAATTTGACAGCATCGGACATCTTCTCCTTTGCGCCGTCAAGAATTTCTTTTGCTTTTTCAATCATCGTATGTCAGTTTAAATGTTTCAAGAAGAATAGTGTTTCGGAACTATATCCGGGATATTCCTAAACATAGACAAGGGTACCGACCTTCTCTCCGTTGAGAAGTTTCATAAGATTCCCCTTGCAGTTCATATCAAACACAATTATCGGCATATTTCCTTCACGGCAAAGGGCAAATGCAGTCTGATCCATCACTTTAAGGTGATCTTCGAGAGCCTTGTCAAATGTCAGTTCATCATATTTCACTGCATTCGGATCCTTTTCCGGATCAGCTGTATATACTCCGTCAACTCTGGTTCCTTTCAGAAGTGCGTCAGCCTCTATTTCAAGAGCACGCAATGCCGCACCTGAATCCGTAGTGAAGAATGGATTTCCAGTTCCTCCGGCTATAAGGGCAACTCCGCCTTTTTCCATTACTGCCACTGCGTCATCCCTCATATAATATCTGGCAACAGGCAGCATAGGTGTAGCAGTAAACACTTCTGCATTGACTCCCGCTGATTTTATAGCCATTGAAAGTCCGAGAGAGTTAATGACAGTCGCAAGCATTCCCATCTTGTCTCCGCCAACTCTGTCAAATCCTTTTCCCACACCGGAAAGTCCCCTGAATATATTTCCGCCACCGATTACTATCGCCACCTGAAGACCGCTTTTGACTGCTTCTGCTATTTCCTGCGCATATGCAGCAAGATACTCTTCGCTTATTCCTTTTCCAGCCGGCCCGCCGAGACTTTCTCCGCTGAGCTTAAGCAAAACTCGTTTATATTGTCCCATTGTTAAATGATTTCTGTTGGCTATCGCTGACATTTCTGCGGAACAAATGCACTGACAGACTCTGCAGAAAATTCAAAAGCCGATTTTTTATAGAAACAAAAGTATCGAATTATTATGAAACTTGCAAGAAAGAGTATATATTTGCACGTTGATTAGCGATTTGATAACAAATTACAGATAAAAAGATATGGCTAACATTTTCACATCTTCAATCGGCAAGAAGCTCATAATGAGCGTCAGCGGACTATTCCTTATTCTTTTCCTCCTTTTGCACATGAGCATCAATCTCTTTTCAGTGATTGATTCAGTAAATGGCACATTCGGTGAGCCGGATGGACTTTTTGCATTGGGATGCGAATTCATGTCACTCCCTATTGTGACTGTAATGGTTCCTGTACTTGCATTTGGTTTCATTATCCACATCATCTACGCTTTTGTACTTACCTGCAGCAACCTTAAAGCACGCGGCGGATATAACCGCTATGCTGTAGCAAGCAAAGCAAAAGCTGATTCTTGGGCATCTCAGAACATGATTGTACTCGGTATAATCGTTCTCGGTATCCTTGCTTTCCATCTCACTCATTTCTGGGCAGACATGCAGCTCAAAGAACTTATGGGCGCTCATGCCGAGGATCCGTACATTCTCCTTACAACAACTTTCGGACACTGGTACAATGTAGTGATTTACCTTGTTTGGTTCGGAGCACTGTGGTTCCACCTTACCCATGGATTCTGGAGCGCTCTCCAGACTCTCGGATGGAACAATATGATTTGGCTCAATAGACTTAAAGTTATCGCTTATATTTTCGCTACAATCATATTCGTAGGCTTTGCAGCTGTTGCAGTAAATGCATGCCTCATGGCGTAACCGAAAAGATTACACACAGGTTCTGACCTTGTAAAAAATGTGTGTCAAAACCTTTTGTTGGAAAGAACTACCCCTGTTACAGATATATGTAGCAGGGGTAGTTCTTTTACATTCTCATTTGGTACCATAAAGGGGGGCATTTCCGCACCGAACGCAGTTAGCAGGCCGGTTTGTACCGCAGAGGGGGCATTTCCGCACCGAACTAAATCTGAAGGCGGTATGAACTGAAAATACTCTGTACCTATAGCTGAAACCGCAAACAACTGTTTTTCCCAGTGATTATTTGACTTTTTAAAAAATTTTTAAACTGCGTCTTATATAGCTGCTGTCTTTTCTTTCAGCCAGAAAGCCACATCTGCAGGAAGTTTTCCCGAAAGCCTTTCATATACTGAAGCATTATATGCATTAAGCCACTCCAGTTCATCATCTGTCATCATTTCCCGTACTACTGCCGAAGTGTCTATATGACAGCAAGTAAGAGTCTCGAAACAGAGCCAGTCACCGAATTCATTGACACCTGCCTCCTTGCACAGTACTATATTCTCATGTCTTATTCCGAACATACCCTCCCTGTAGATACCTGGTTCATTGGAAGTCACCATGCCTGGAATAAGCGGTTGCGCATTCAAATTCTGTCTGATACTTTGCGGCCCTTCATGCACGCAAAGGTAGAATCCCAGTCCATGACCTGTCCCGTGCCCGAAATTCCTCTTGCTGCGCCACAGACTGTTTCTTGCAAGTATATCCAGGTGACATCCTGCTGTTCCGCGAGGAAAGACAGCCATTGAGAGCTGTATCATTCCTTTAAGTACTAAAGTATAGTCTTCTTTCTCTAAAGGCGAGCATTCACCTACCGGGACAGTTCTCGTAATGTCAGTCGTTCCGAAAAGATATTGTCCGCCGGAATCTGTCAGATAGAGTCCCTCAGGCCTGATGACTGCAGACCCAGTTACAGGAGTACTGTAGTGAGGTAATGCAGCGTTGGAGCCATAAGCTGAAATATTTTCAAAACTGTTACCTCTATACCCAGGTATTTCTGCCCTTAAGGAAGTCAGTTTCCCGGAAGCCTCCCACTCTGTCACCATACGACCTTCACCCAGACGGGTTTCAAGCCAATACAAGAACTTTTCCACTGCAACGCCATCTTCAATAAAAGCTTCACGGATATTCTCTATTTCAACAGGATTCTTTACAGCCTTCCTGAGTTGAACAGGGGAATCTCCACAAATAACACAAGAAGTACCGAGAGCTGATACCAAATGTTTGTAAATATTATAATTAAGTGCAGTGCCATCAACGAAAACAGAAGAACCCTCATCCATCCCTGCAATACTAAGAGCGAGTCCCTCATAATCTGCCAATGTGACACCGTCTGCCTCAAGTTCTGCAAAGCTATCCGCTGTCTCTACATCAGTCTCCAGTCCTCCTTTTTTTACATACCAGCAAATATCATCCATACTTACGAACAGATAAGAAACTATAAGAGGATTATACTCGATGTCACTTCCCCTCACATTGAGCAGCCACGCTATCTCATCCAAAGATGAAATAAGAATGGAATCACAGCCCTTACTCATAAGAAACTTTCTGAGCCATACTATCTTATGCATTCTGGATTCTCCAACGTCCTGTTCATCGAGAGTTGTGACAGGAGTTGATGGAACAGCAGGCCTGTCCTCCCAGATTCTATCCAGCAAATCCGGAATGTCAAAAATATTCAATGTGTCATAATCCCTTCCTGCTGCCATACAAGCTTCCCTTATGCTGCCGATAAAGTCAAGGCTGCAACACAAACCATCGACAACTATATTTTCCAGCCCTTCAGACACCAACCATTCAGGAATACCTACAGCCTCCGGCACCCTGGTCTTATGAAGCTCTATGCCGCTTCCCGCCAGCTGATTGACAGCCTGAATAAAATATCTGGAATCAGTCCACAGACCTGCATGTGTCATCGTTACGACCAGATCGCCGGCCTCACCGGTAAAACCAGATACCCACTCCACCTGTTTCCAACGCGGCGCAGGATATTCGCTGCCATGCGGATCGGATGCTGAAATAACTACTGCATCCCAGCCATTTTCTGCCATCAGACTCCTTAAAGCCCGGACTCTTTGAGCAAATACCTTGGAAACACTTGACTATCCATAGCAGGACAACTCTTCTGCCATACTTCATTTACTATGCAGTTTACAATCTTCCATGAACATAATGTATTCATAGATTTATAGTACATTGCGATACAAGGTACTATAAATTTATATATATTTGCAGAAAGACAAATAAACACAATACATGAAAAGAACAGTCAACATAGCTCTTGGAGGAAGATGCTTTACTATCGAAGATGATGCATGTAATTCTCTTTCATCATATCTTGAAAGCTATAAAGCAGGATTGAGTCCTGCCGGCGAATCAGAAGTGATGGACGAACTCGAAATGAGGATAGCTGACCTGTTTGAAGAGAAACTGAAAGGGCGGGAAGTCGTCCCTATAGAAATGGTTCGTGAAATCATAGACCAGCTTGGTATGCCGGAATGGCAGGCAGATGCCGCATCAGAAAACTACAAGACTCCGGAACAGCAGAAATACAGTACATCAAAAAGATTCTATCGCGACATGGATACAAATATGATAGGAGGAGTCTGCTCAGGCCTGTCCATATATTTAAATGTCGATATTATATTGATACGCGTAATATTCATAGTAGCTCTGTTCTGCGGGAGCGTAGGATTCTGGATATATGTAGCCCTATGGCTCTTAGCGCCGGTAGCACGGACAGCTGTACAGAAGTGTGAACAGAGAGGCGTACCTCCTACAGTGGAGAATATCCGTTACTTTGCTAACCTCAGAAAATAAGGAGATATATGGAAAACCTTAACAGCATAACGGAAAACAACCGCACTCAAATGCGAAGAGGCGTGCTGGAGTATAGTATACTCTTGGTGCTCAAGCACTCGGATGAATACGCTTCATCTATAATACAAAAACTCAAAGATGTCAATATCATCGTCGTTGAAGGAACTTTATACCCCCTCCTTATAAGACTGAAAAATCTCGGTCTGCTCAGCTACAGATGGGAGGAGTCCACTCAAGGGCCACCAAGAAAATATTACATGCTGACAGAAAAAGGAAGAGAACAGCTGTCTGAACTGGACTCAGTTTGGCAGGAACTTGTAAGATCAGTAGAAAACATACGCTGCTCCTCCATCCTGCCGGAATAAGATACCGTCAGGAAACGCTTCTTGCTTTATTTCCTCCGTCTCAAAAACAGGAAAGACACTGCAGCATAGAAAATTATCAGTACCGTACTGAGAATAATCTTTACAGCAAGCTGGCCTCCATGAAGAATGCCGGAAATTTCATCTGCAGAGAAAAAACTTCTGTCCATAAAATCTGCGACAGCATATATCGCTCCTGCAAGTAAGAAAAAGAAAAGAATCCTTCCCCATTTATACGGAATAGGATAATATTTGTTACCCAGCAATACACTGACAATCAGCATTACAACATAACTGGAAAGGTGTCCGAAAGCAGAAGCCCAATACGAAAAACGAGGCATAAACACTATATTTACTACCGCTGTAACCACTAATCCTGCAAGAGTGATATATACGGCAAAACTCGTCTTTCCTGACAGCTTATACCACATAGATACATTAAAGAGCATTCCTAGAAGCATATAGGAAAGCATC
>CALADR010000408.1 GCA_937890845.1 uncultured Bacteroidales bacterium
TGACAGTACGTGAATGCGCTACCATCAACAGAGGTACAAAAGCAAGCGGAAAGGGCGTGACAAAGATAGGAAGCAATACTCTTCTCATGTCATATACTCACGTAGCTCATGACTGCTGCATCGGTGAGCATTGTATTCTTGTAAGTTATACCGGAATAGCAGGCGAGACATCCGTTGATGACTGGGCTATACTCGGTGGTGGAACACTTTCTCACCAGTTCTCCAAGATCGGAAAGCATGCCATGGTCGGCGGTGGTTCGAAAGTGAACAAGGACGTGCCTCCTTTCATCCTTTGCGGAAGGGATCCTCTTTCTTATGCTGGAATCAATATCGTAGGTCTTCGCAGAAGAGGCTTCACTTCAGACCAGATAAGGAACATAAAGGATATGTACGACATTATCTATAATGCCGGATACAATGTCAGTGATGCTTGTGCCAAGATAGAGGCCGGTTTTCCTGAGTCGGATGAACGCGATACAATCCTTTCATTTATCCGTGATTCCAAGAGAGGTATTGTGAGAGGAATTTCATCGAACACAAAAGGGGAGATGGAGTAGTGCCAGTGCTTCTAAGTACGGCGTATTTCCCGCCGATAGAATATTTTGCCGCAATGGCGGACGGATTTACCCTGTCCTTAGACAGGGTAAATCCGTCTATAGTATATATTGAAGCTTGTGAAAACTATCAGAAACAGTCATACAGAAACAGATGCGTGATTTATTCAGCATCAGGTACGGAGGCACTTACATTTCCGGTCATACATCATGGCGGAACTCATAAAATTCCGATATCTGAAATAAAGGTGGATTATTCAAAGGGGTGGGTTTCACAGCACAAGCGGGCCATTTCATCAGCTTATGGCACATCAGCTTTTTTCGAGTATTATAAAGACGGTCTCTTCGATATACTTGATTCAGAGCCTGATTGTCTTTTTGACCTCAATATGTCGCTCCTTAAGTTCCTGATAGAAAAGACAGGATTGTCAGTTGATTTAAGACTCACGGATACATTTGAAGTTCCTGCTTTTGCAGGAGAGAAGTCAGAAAAGTACGGTAAAGATTACAGGGAAGCAATACATCCAAAGAGAAAAAACAGTATTCTTGAGGAACTTGGACTGAGTAAGCCGTACTTTCAGGTATTTTCCCAAAAATACGGCTTCAAACCAAATCTTTCTGTAATGGATCTTCTCTTTAATGAAGGTCCGGATTCGATACTTTATCTGAAGAATCCCGCTGCTCTTAAAAGCGGAATCCTAAAGTGAGCATTACATTGTATATCCATTTTTTACTGAGTATTTCCGGAGACGGAATATCCATATAGTCACCGTACGGATATATATACTCGTCTGGATATTTTGTCGCTCCGAAAGCCAGATCAGCAAAGAAAGAGCCGTTTGACGTAAAACCGAGACCGGCAGATACTGAGTGCCTGTTAGCCTTGACGTACTGTATGGCATTATTCCTATCATAATACTTTTCAGGGGAAGTCTGCAGTCCGTATCCTGCCCTTATGGCGAAAACCGGTAAAGGTTTTACCTCTATTCCTGCCCTTAACATATGTGAAGGCCCCATATATTCTTTGATGTCCATATTGACACCGTCATCAAATACGCTATTGTCAATGGTCGAGGTCTCTTTAAATTTCATTGCGCTGTAATTGCACATCTCATAGTCGGCGCTTATCAGACCGATTTTTCCGAACGTATAGGCCAGGCCTATGTTGAACCTGAAAGGTGAAACCAGTCTGTAAACGTATTCTCCTTCAGGAGTCTCGTCACTTACATTGTATTTTCCGTCGGTATAGTATGAT
>CALADR010000409.1 GCA_937890845.1 uncultured Bacteroidales bacterium
TCTATCCGGTTGCTGACAGATTATTTCACCCTCGCACATTTGCGTGCCGCAAAGGAATGGGAACACTTGCAGCTGTGCATAATCTCGCAGATGATATAGCAGGTGCCGCCATATTATATGGAGACGACTGTGTTGTCTGTAAGATTGATTTACAGAGTTTCTTTATGAGCATCATCAAGCCGTTACTATCGTCACAAGTAGCAGATATTATTCAAAAGTATTGTCCCAAGGAAATGAAGGATGTGTTGCTATATATCTGCAGAATCATCTACGAGAGTACTCCTATCGATAGGGCAAAAAGAAGATGCCCGCTATACTGCTGGAATAACTTACCAACGAACAAAAGTCTCTATAATAGACCATATTGGCAGGGAATGGCAATAGGTAATATCACTACCCAGTTGGGTGCTTTGATATATACTATTCAGTATTTACTTTTCGTTAGCGAGGAATGCGGGCTGAAGCTTATAACAAACTTCACAGATGACCTTGCCATAGTTGGCCAGAAGCACAAGATACTGCAAGCAATACCATACATACGAGACTATGCACAGAAAGAATGCGGTCTTACTGTGCATCCTCGCAAGTTCTTTATGCAGCATTGGACGAAAGGTGTCCATTATCTCGGATTTTATATAAGGAGAGGTCAGCTGTATATGGATAATCGGGTTGTGCATAACTGCAAGGAGAGGCTCAGGCATTATATAGAACTTGCAGAATATGACCCGGATTATATATTTGACAAGAGGGATGAGTTTGTCAGTGTCGTAAACTCTTATTTTGGTCTTTTCCTGCACGCACATTCATATAACCTGAGGAAGAGCCTTTGCAATACGATCATATCGTCACCTTGGGGGAAAGTGGTTGAGTTTAAGGGATACGCGAAGTGTTGTGTTAAAGCACAGTTCAAGAAGCGGAATATCATACGAAACAATGTCAGAAAGCAAATTAGTCTGACGAGTAGAATTATCAACAAATATCAAATTTTATCATTATGTACGCAAAAATCGAAGACGGCAGCTTGATTGCTGCACACCTGCATTCGTCCTATGACGAGAATGGGGAAATCATCGTAACACCTACCGAGCAGGAACTAAAGACTCGTGGGTATAAGCCTGTCAGGTATGAAGACCCTGAGCAGGGAGGAACTAAAGAGGTCTTCCAGGAGACCGAAAGTGAAATCATAGTAAGTTATGTAAAGGAGTAAGGTTATGAAGAAATTGCTTAATGCTTTATTTGGAGAGGATGGTATGAAGCACATTTTGGCTTCAGCGATAATCGTGCTTGTATCACAGGTATTTGCTCCGTGGTGGGCTGCTATCTGCGTTGCAGTAGTGGCTGGACTCGCTAAGGAGTTTGTATGGGATAGATGGTTAAAAAAAGGCACATTCGAGATTAAAGACTTACTGTGCGATGCGGTTGGAATCCTGATAGGATGCCTCGCGTTTTTATAAGGAGGGCTGGATATGGATGTTGACTCTACAATTAAGGTAGCACAAGGTATCAATGACTTCGGTATTACAATAGTGATATGTGCGGTTTTCCTCATGCTCTCATCTATGCTAATGATAGCCTGCTTCACTTGGTTTAAGGGCATAATGGAACGCATTATGACAGATTACTCGCAGAAGTTGACTAAGTTGCAGAACACAGCGAACAAGAGTGTTGAAGCGATGGTAGACATCGCTGAGGGTCTTGTGCCTGAAACACAGCTGAGGATAAAGAATATCAGCAATGTTCATTTTGACCTGGCTATAGAAAAAGTCTGTCGCCTTATCAAGAGGATACGGGAGGAGAACCATATTGTCAATGAAGAGGTTACGAAGGCAAAGATTAGGACATTATTGACTAATCTCTATGAGGACAGACAGAGTCGTTTCGATTGTTTTAATTACAGAGGGAAGACGCTATCTTCATATTCCAATCCGGAATGGATAAATTGGGTTGCTGCGATTGTAGAGGGAGAAATCTACAACGAAGCAGGGCCGAATAACGGTAGGGCTTACACGAATGTTAAAACAATATACGAAAACATTAAGTTAGATTTTTATCACAGGTTAAATGATTAA
>CALADR010000410.1 GCA_937890845.1 uncultured Bacteroidales bacterium
TATCAGCGTACAGAGAAGAGAGGGATAAGGGTTATCCTTTCAGGTGTAAATCCTCAGGTCATGTCCACGCTGCACAAGTTCGGACTTGATGCTGAAATAGGAACAGAATATATACATCCTCATATAATTCCTGCATTGGCAAAGGCCAATGAGTATTTGAACTCTTTAAATAAATAATTATTATGGGCAGCAGAGAGGAAAAACTGGCCGCATTCGGCCGTATCCTGGATATACTTGACGAACTCAGGGTCAAATGTCCATGGGACAGGGAGCAGACAACAGAATCACTCAGACCTCAGACAATAGAAGAGGTGTACGAGTTGAGTGATGCTATCCTGAAGGGTGATTCAAAGAATATTTCCAAGGAACTGGGAGATGTCCTTCTTCACGTCCTGTTTTATGCAAAGATAGGGGACGAGCAGGGACAGTTTGATATTACAGATGTTATCAATTTCCTCTGTGACAAGCTCATATACAGACATCCCCATGTCTTTTCCACAACAGAGGTTTCTGATTCTGCTCAGGTGGTTCAGAATTGGGAGATGTTGAAAGCAAAGGAAAAAGACGGAAACAAACGTATTCTGTCAGGAGTTCCGGATACGCTTCCTCCTCTTCTAAAGGCATACAGGATGCAGGACAAGGCCAGGGCTGTAGGATTTGACTGGGAGAAGCGAGAGGATGTATGGGACAAGGTACAGGAGGAGCTTGGAGAGTATCGTGCCGAACTGGATGCAATGGCATCCGCTTCTGATGATAAAGAGGAAAAGGCAGCAAAAGACAGGGCGGAGCAGGAACTGGGAGACTATCTTTTCTCTGTGGTCAATGCAGCCAGGCTTTATGGACTCAACCCTGATACGGCACTTGAGCGCACTTGTGCCAAATTCAAGAGGCGTTTTACCTATCTTGAGGAACATACCATACGTCAGGGACGTGATCTTCACGATATGACACTGGCCCAGATGGATGAAATCTGGGACGAAGCAAAGGCAAAGGGACTATAAGAGTTTTTTTATTTTAAGTAAGTTAGACGTAGTGGAACAAGCCGGTCACATCAAAGTGATCGGCTTGTTCTATATCTTTTGCACAGGTAATATAATATCTAAGTGAATTTGTAATATTAATTACAAATTATAATGATTTTTTAGAATTATATGAAAAAATATTATAATTTATTTGTTATTAGGAAATAAATCCTTACATTTACATCGTGTAAGTGTAAGTGAAAAATGAAAACGACAATATCATCTATCCTTGGTAATTGTCCTTCCTGTTCTGGATATGAAAACCGGGAGGGGAGTTATATAAGTGTGCAGGTGCAATGTGATTAGTTGAGGCAGTTGATGCAACATTTGTTGTGTCGGCTGCTTTTGTCGTTATCGTTGTTTCTAGAATAAGTAAGGCAAAATATTTTGGGTATGAAAATGTTTGTGCGGTATCTGCTTTTGACAGCATCCGCTGTCTGTATATGCATAATGGCTTCAGCGCAGGATTTTGCAGTGAAGACCAATGCCTTGTATTGGGTTTCTACTACACCCAACATAGGGTTTGAAGTCGGTCTGGGGAAAAAGACTACGCTTGATATTTCTGCCGGGTACAATCCATGGACTCTTGACAGGTCAGGAGAGGACAATATGAAGTTCAAGCATGTAAAGGTAGATCCTGAATTCAGATATTGGTTTTGCGAGCGGTTTCACGGGCATTTTATAGGAGTCAACGCATTGTATTCATATTATAATGTCAGCAAAATAGCGATACCGTTTGTAAATGGAAGCAGAGGCAACAGGTATCAGGGATGGTGTGCAGGAGCAGGCGTAACATACGGTTACAGTTGGGTTATCGGAAGACGCTGGAATATAGAGGCCAATATTGGTGTAGGGTATTTGTACACTGCCTATGACCGGTATCAGAACAGGACATGTGGTCTGTTCTGCAATGCGGCTAACAAGCATCTTTTCGGACTTACTGATTTGGGAGTTTCATTTATTTATATGATACGATAAGTATGGGAAAGACGATTCTTATAATGACGGCGTTGTTTGCAGGCTCTCTGTCTCTCTCAGGACAGTCGCTTATAAAGGACCAGAAGGTGGAGCGTGACGGTAGAACGGTCAATGTTTCCTTTACAGTGGACTCGGAGGGGAGAAAACTTCCTTCTAGATATAAAGAGGTGATAATGCCATTCCTTTACAGCGGCAAGGATACGCTTTTCCTTGAACCTGTGGAAATCTACGGAAAGGCAAGGTATAAGAGAGAAAGGCAATGGCAGACTCTTGAAGGCGACAGAGACTGGACATTGGGTGAAAATGCGGCCATACGAGGTGCATCAGTGGCATATTCTTCTGCCATACCTTACCGCAGATGGATGAAGTCGGCTTCTTTGGATGTGAAGAGAGAAGTTGTAGGATGCGGTTGTACGGAATCCGGTGTAAGTGAGAATCTTGTAGGTCCGACAGAACTTTATGTCCCACCTGTTCCGGTCGTAGCAGAAGAAGTAGAACCGCTGAAAGCCAATTATGCTGTCAAGGATGTTGACAGGAGGTACAGGTTTGAAAAAGAAGAAATGGTGGTTTTCTTCAAAGTTTCAAAAGTAGAACTCAGACTTGATGAGTTCGGGAACAGGGAGACTCTCGATGAAATAGTCAGGGCTGTCAGAGAAATCCAGGGTTCTGAAGATATGAAACTTAAGAAGATAGAGATTACAGGATACGCTTCTCCTGAAGGAAGCCTGACTTTTAACAGACAACTTGCCTCAGGACGTGCAGAAGCATTGAAAAATTATCTTAAGACTCAGATGCCGGTATTGGAAAACGATGACTTCTTCATTACAAACGGTGAGGAGAACTGGTCAGGATTGAGAGAGATGGTTTTTGAGTCTGATATAGATAGAAAAGATGAGATTCTAGGAATAATAGACTTCAAGAAAGGTGAAGACAGAAAGAGAAGTTTGAAGGCAATAGATGGGGGTAAAACTTATCAGTATATGCTTCGGAATCTTTATCCGGAACTAAGAAACGCCTGTTATATAGCAGTTTATTATGATGCTCTTGGAGATATAGCGGCAGATGAGATTAATGCGGCCAATGCTCTTATAAGGAAAGGTGAGTATGAATTGGCACTGCAGCTCCTGGATCAGTATGGAGACGATTCCCGATCATTTAATTCTATCGGAGTGTGTCTTATGATGTTACAGAGGGAGCCGGAGGCAGAAGTATGGTTCAGGAAGGCTATGGATGCCGGAAATTCTGAAGCAGAGAAAAATTTGGAACAGTTGATATATTGACAATATTCAGTTAGAATACCTTAATTAAATTATTTATGAAAGTATCAAAATTTTATTTGCTGATGGCTGCTGGAATGGCAGTTGTAGCATGCGACAAGTCAGAAGTGACAGATGACAACACTTTTGGTTCTGATCCTGTTTCAGTATCTGTTGATTTTGTTGACGCAGCTTTGGTAAAAGCGATTGAGACACCTACTCAGGGCGCATCCGGCGAGACAGCTCCAGTTGAGTACAAGGAAGTGACCCTTAAACTTAATGCTATTTCAGGCGGTTCAGAGCAGAAATTCACTTCAATACCAGGAGGTGAGACCGCTCTTCAGCAGGCTGAAAAATATGTATTCAAACATGTTGTTAACCCTATGAGAATCGAGGTTCTTGTAAATGGTGCAACTGAAAAGGGAATGTCTCTTACTCAGAATCTGGTTGACTGCGGTCTTGCTGCTCCTTACTATGGTTCAGAATCCAGATTTGTAGATTCAGGTAAGATTGATGAAGAAACAAAAGCAAAGATTTTCAAGACAGAAAGCGATATCATTCTTACTCCGAGAATGGCAAGAATCGAAATGTCAGGTATCAAGCATATTGATGAGGCAGCAGGCTGTCTTTTCAGTGCTATTACATTTGACGGACTTTACCTTAACGGTGCTATTGCCGAAGAAAAGGGAACTGCTGTGAATTACAAGACTTGGGCTGAGGCTCAGAACGGCCTTCTCGATATCACAGTAGGAGAATCATTCCTTACTCCAGGTGCAGTTTGGCCAGCAGCAGACCTTAACAAATGCTATGCTATGAACTTCTTCCCTGCAGAGGCTGGTTTCCCTTATCTTACACTTGCTTTCTCAGGAGCAGCAGCAGCAGATCCTAGTGCTTCTCTCGAACCTCTCCGCTATGCAGTCGTAAAGAGCTACAAGAATGCTCAGGGTGC
>CALADR010000411.1 GCA_937890845.1 uncultured Bacteroidales bacterium
CTGAGCTTGACCCAGCCCAGTTTAAGAAAAAGAGCAAGCAACAGCATCCCTATGATGCTGGACGGAAGGCGCACTCCGGTCATATAGACCACAAGTTCTCCAAGCGCAAGACATCCGAATAATACAGCAAACTGACGTATCATACCAACCGATTTTTGAAACTGAAGAAACAGTTTCCCTGAAAACGGGCGCAAATGTAGTCATTATTTCCGTTTTGCAAAAAAATACTATATTCGTACCGCTAAGTAACGTAAAAACCACACTCACTAAAGTAACCATGAACCCGAACACTAAGAAAAACAGACCCGGATCCTTCCATCTGGGACTTCTTCCACGCATCATCATCGCCATAGCACTCGGAATCGGAGCCGGATATATTTTACCGCTGGCGATTGTAAGAATCTTTGTCACATTCAACGAACTGTTCAGTCAGTTCCTGAACTTCATTATCCCTCTGATTATAGTAGGACTTGTAGCCCCTGCTATAGCTGAAATTGGCACAAAAGCAGGAAAAATGCTGATTGTCACAGTCTTGCTCGCTTATGCCGGCTCTCTGTTCTCAGGATTCCTGGCATTCGGTGTCGGAGAGCTTACATTTCCTCCGCTGCTTAAGGAAAATATGGCATTGACATCTGTCATCAGTCCTGAAGATATCGATCCTTATTTTACAATAGACATTCCTGCTCCTTTCGGCGTAATGACGGCCCTTGTACTTGCATTCCTTCTCGGACTCGGAATAGCTTACAGCAAGGCTGATACAATGATGGCGTTTTTCAAAGAATTCAGAAATATAATTGAAACGACAATCAAATCAGTAATCATTCCTGTCCTGCCGCTTTATATATTCGGTATTTTCCTGAATATGACCCATACAGGTCAGGTTATGAATATACTTTCCGTATTCATAAAAATCATAGCTGTAATCTTCATCCTGCACATCTTCCTGCTAATACTGCAGTTCAGCATAGCCGGAGCAACAGTAAGGAAAAATCCTTTCAAACTTCTCTGGAGAATTCTGCCGGCTTACTTTACCGCCCTTGGAACACAGTCATCAGCAGCTACAATCCCTGTGACTATGAAACAGGCTGTATCAAACGGGGTGAAAGAGGAAATAGCAGGATTCACAATTCCGTTATGTGCTACCATACACCTGTCAGGAAGCACATTAAAAATAGTCTGCTGCGCACTTGCCCTTATGATGCTGCAAGGACTCCCCTATGATTTCCAGATGTTCGCCGGATTCATCTTCATGCTCGGAATCACAATGGTAGCTGCTCCCGGAGTGCCAGGAGGCGCAATTATGGCATCTCTCGGAATCCTGTCTTCGATGCTCGGTTTCGGGGACAATGACCTCGCCCTGATGATTGCACTATACATCGCTATGGACAGTTTCGGTACCGCATGCAATGTTACAGGAGACGGAGCCATAGCACTTATCGTGGACAAACTCTTCGGAAAGAAGGACAACGAATGATAAAATAATGTATTTTTGTTTTTTTGTCAACCGGCCATCCGCAAAATAGACGAATGGCCACATTTAAAGGACTGATTTGAAAATGAACAGAAAGGACATACCGGTACTGCTGCTCACAGGCTATCTCGGCAGCGGAAAGACCACACTTGTAAACAATATTCTCTCAAACACTAAGGGCATCAGGTTTGCCGTGATTGTCAATGACATAGGTGAGGTAAACATTGACGCTGACCTTATACAGAAAGGGGGCGTCGTCGGGACGCAGGACGACAGTCTCGTAGCTCTGCAGAACGGATGTATCTGCTGCACACTGAGAACAGACCTGATAGAGCAAGTATTTGAGCTGATGAAGTCCGGAAAATTTGACTATATCGTGATTGAAGCCAGCGGAATCTGCGAGCCTGAGCCTATTGCCCAGACAATATGTTCCATACCTACCCTTGGCGGAGCTTATACCAAGTACGGCATCTGCAGGATGGACAGCATAGTCACTGTAGTGGATGCACTGCGTATGCAAAGCGAATTCGGCTGCGGAGAAAACCTTACAGGCAAAAACATAGATGACGAAGATATTGAAAATCTGATAATACAGCAAATCGAATTCTGCAACATTATCCTTCTGAACAAAGCATCTGAGGTTACTCCTGAAGAGCTGGGAAGAATAAAGCACATCCTGCATACCCTCCAGCCGGGAGCTGAAATAATAGAGTGCAACTATGCAGACATCGACCTGGACAAGATCCTAAACACCAGACTGTTTGACTTTGAGCGCACTGCCACATCTGCAGGATGGATAAGAGGCATAGAAAGCATCGCAACGGAAGAACAGGAGCAGGAAGCAAGGCTTCAGGGGCACCATCACCACGAACATGATGCTCACGAAGAACACCATAGCCACGAACATCACCACCACGGAGAGCATGGCTGCGACTGCCATCATGAAGACAGCTGCACATGCCACCACCATCACCACCATGGTGAAGGCGAGGCTGAAGAATACGGTATCAGCACATTCGTATATTACAGGAGACCGGCCCTTGACCTCAACAGATTTGACAGTTTCGTAGCCAGGAAATGGCCTTCCAGTGTCATCAGAACCAAGGGTATCTGCTATTTCAGTGACAACACTGACATGTCCTACATGTTCGAGCAGGCAGGCAAGCAGAAAATTCTCCGCGAAGTTGGAAAATGGTATGCCACAGCTCCGGAAGAAGACAGACTCCAGCTTATGCGCCAGGATCCCGGTTTCTTAAGAGACTGGGATGAAAAATACGGTGACAGGATGATAAAAATGGTATTTATCGGCAAGGATATGGACAAGGATCAGATTATAAAAGACCTTGACCAATGCCTTGAATATTAGGAAGTTCCAAATATAATATCTGACTATGGAAAACAAGAATCTGCCTGACTGGGCATTCGAACTCAACTGCGCCATAACAGTATGTGACTGCAACGGCATCATTCTATATATGAAC
>CALADR010000412.1 GCA_937890845.1 uncultured Bacteroidales bacterium
ACTCATCACTGACATACTGGATAACAATGAAGTCATCAGATGGAATATCATGGGTGAAATCGAACAACGGAAGTCGTGATTATCCGGCTCTTCTTGCAGGTGATGGAGAATTTATTGGCTTGGATTCCGGCAGTTATATTTATTCGGAAGATGGAAACAATTGGTCCGGAAATATATATGGTGGTTTTTCTAATATGGATGATTTTGTCTGGGACAAAAAGCGCAAATATGTGGCGACAGGTCGTTTTGGAAATGTTGCATATTCTTCAGACTGCAGGAACTGGAGCGCATCCCAGGTACCAGTAGATGGCAGTTGGAATGGAGTAACTTATGGAAAGGAACGTTTTGTCGCAGTAGGAGAAAACGGGGCTACAATATATTCTGCTGACGGGAAAACCTGGTATAAAATTAATCTGGGCATAACAAATACTTTATATTCAGTCTGTGTTATGAATTAGCAATGATATTTTTTGGAAATATTGTCCAAAATCAGGATGAGAATATTCCGGATGCTCCTGTATATTCCGATGCCACGATGTGGTTCAATGAGCTTGATGACATTGCCGGAAAAGGCGCGGATGTATTCTATATAGTTTCCACTTGGGAACTGGACTGGAAGACTGACGATGGCCGTACAAGTCATTATGCTGATTTGTGGAGCGCGGAGCCATGGCTTTACAGCAGCTGTCTGTCAGAAAATGTGGCAAATCGTGTGTCACTGTGGTACTCATCCCACAGTGACTCTGTCACAGGCCAGTAATACGTCTTCCCAGACTCTTTCCTTGCCTTTTTCATTAAGGATTTCGTGTCTCATCCCAGGGTAGAGGATTGAGCTGACATTAGTATATCCCACTTCTTTTATGCGAGATATGGCTTCTCCGAATTTATGCCTGTTTACTAGACATGGGTCATTTTCTCCTGATATGAACAGGACAGGAAGTGATGGTTTATCTAATTTCCAGTCTTTTTTTGAATATGCGTCCTGCATAAGCGAGAAAAGGTTATGGAAGCCGTTTGCCGTGAACTGGAAGTTGCAGTATGGGTCTCTGTCATACTTAGCAACGATTTCAGGATCTGAGCATATCCAGGCATTGGCAGACTTTTCGTGTCTGAAAGGCTTGTTGAATGCTCCGAATGCAATTGACTGTATGAACTTTGGCCTTGCTTTCTTGCCGCAGACTGCAGAAAAAGCTGATGCAAGCAACTTTCCTGCTCCAGCAGCCGGGTTTTCACTAGGGCTGCCGCATACTATCAGTCCGTCAATAGTATAGTCATATCTTTTTGTGAAGGACCTTACGGCCATTGAACCCATGCTGTGTCCGAAAAGAATATGCGGGAGTCCCGTAAACCGGCTTTTTATCCAGTCTCCTACCATTTTTATATCATCTATCATGGCTATATAGCCTCCTTCATAAAAATACCCCAGATCCTTGTCAGATTTTACAGATTCCCCGTGTCCTCTATGGTCGTGTATGATGCAAATATACCCGTTACCGGAAAGATACTCCATGAACGGAATATATCTTTCTTTGTGTTCGCACATTCCGTGTACTATCTGGATTATGCCTTTAGGCTGTTCTGAAGTTGATTTAAAGTATGAAGTGTCAGTAGAAAGCACACTTATGGCTAGTCCGTCAGAGCTGGATATCAGGCTGGTTTTTACAAAGCCCTTTGCTATTCTTGTCTCTTGGTTCATAATTAGGTAATCTGCATTCAGGAAAATCAAATAACTTTTAAAGTTAGAAACTGTTTGAAAATTTTTCAAACAGTCACAAAAATCACCTGCAAAAATATCTCATAAAATTTATGATGACAAAAATTTAAACAGCTTCTTACAAAAACTGATGGTGTATTATTTATATACATCATCAGTTTTTACTATATAAGAATTTGTATAAAAGTATGACTATTCTTTATCGGAGTCAGAATGGATTTCATAACCCAGTTTCTCTATTGCGGCCTTGAGTTTTGCCTCATCAGTCTTGCCTGGATCGTATGTAATCTTGACAGTCTGGTTTTCAAGGGAAACTTCGAGAGCCTTAACTCCTTTTTCAAACGAAATATTCTCATTTACTTTCTTTACGCAGTTTTCGCAGTGGAGGTGGACATTGTAGACAACAGTTTTGTACTCTTTTTTAGGTTTTGCTGCTGAAATGCTGACTTCCTGAGATACGGCTGCGTCTGCTGACGCAAAAGAAAATGCTGCAATGGCTGCAAAGCAACAGGCGATTATCTTTTTCATATATGTATAAATGTTATTGTGGTGTTTTACCTGTTTATAAATTGTATAATATTCAGCTTTTTAATCCCAGAAACAGGTATCTATGCTTTCTTCCATAGTGTAAAGCGCACACCGGCATAGAATTTTACGCCCATAAGCGGTCCCCAGATTGCGCTTGCATCGAATGATTTCTGGCTTGCATGGACGTGTCCGCTTGCATCTCTGGATTTTCCGAGAATAATATTTTTCTGCGTGAAATTGGTAAGATTTTCTCCTCCGATATATATGTCTACGCCTTTCAGTCTCCGTGTTACCTGAAGGTAAAGAAGAGGGTATACAGGTGTCATTCCATTTTTATAGAGAAGTTTTCCTTCATCATCCTTAAGGTCTCTCATGAAATTATAGACCTTTGAAGGACCGTTTACAGATGCGGTAAAGTCAAATATCCATTTGTTGAGATTTGTAGCGTACTGAAGGTTCAGAACGCCTTTGTATCTGCTAGTCATAGGTTTTTCTACAAGACCCTGACCTGCAAGGTTCATCCTGGCATTTGTATAGCGGAAAGTGGCAGTCACGGTAAATCTCTCCACGGGATCTACCGTAAAGTCCAGCTGATAGTTGTCTGTAAAGGAACGTCCGTCCAGCGCATAGAAATCAATAGCATTGGCTTTGTGTTCGTAGTCAACTATCATCTGGTCTGAGAACTGTGTCCTGAAATAGTCGAAACTGAGATAAGTGTTGGATGAAGCTCCGAACGGGAAGTAATAAGTGATGTTTCCTCCGAATGTCCATGCGTCTTCAAGCATATGCTTGTCAAAGTCTCCCAGGAATGTCTTGCTTGTAGAGAAGACTCCGATGTTATCTACAAGCGGAGTCGCATATCTGAGACCGCGGCCTCCGTTTGCCCTTATGACGATCTCGTCAATAGGACTGTATTTCAGAGTC
>CALADR010000413.1 GCA_937890845.1 uncultured Bacteroidales bacterium
CTCCACCTCCTGGCGTTTATATGCTCAAGGCTGAAGTCACGAGTGACGGAATATCGTTTGTCGCTTCAGAAGAGAAATCATTCGAAGTCAAGCCCAGCCTGGAGCCAAGGCCTGAATTTACTGTATCAGTAGGTAGAGTCCGGTGGGAATTTGAAGGCAAGGTAATTTATCTTTCAGCTGTTGTCTCAGGAGAAGTTGACCTTATTGACAAAAGTGAATTTTGGATAGAAGATGCCTATGGAGAAAAGATAAAGATCGATGCCGGAAGAGAGGGATCGGTGTTAAGTGCCTTTATTGCGGGACTTATGCCAGGAACTTATAAAGCACGTGCCGTAGTGAGCGATGGTGTGGAGGAAAAGTATTCGGAAGCAATAACTATTGTGATTTAAGAAAAAAGAAAAATGCAGATACCTGAAGTAAGTTACCTTCTTAGCGAGGTAGAGAAAAAATATGGTCGCAGGATAGCGACATCTACAGATTTTGAATCATTGTCTGTCACGATTGATATTATGACTGGGGAATTGTTGTCTTCATCTACTCTGAAAAGACTTTGGGGATATGTATCCGCCAATCCTACTCCTCGTACATCAACTCTTGACGTGCTCTCACGGTATATAGGGCACAGGAGTTTCAAAGAGTTTTGCGAGGGACTGAAATCCTCGAATGTGTATGCATCGACATTCTTTTCTTCCAGAGTGCTTGATATAGACAGTCTTAGGGTAGGACAGCATGTATGTTTGGGGTGGGATCCCAACAGGCTTGTAGAGATGGAATATCTCGGAAACCGTAACTTCAGAGTAACCTCATCTGCGAATTCGCAGCTTAAGGTTGACGATACTTTCGAACTTTTTGAAGTGATTCTGGGATATCCCCTTGTGATTTTGAAGATACTCAGAGATGGTAAATATACAAATCCTTATATAGCGGGACGCCAGGGAGGACTGAACTATATGAAAATCCTTGAGTGACCTTTTACAACTCCTTTATTGCGGATTTGAACATGGCTTCAATTGATTCGGCATCAACATTCATCTGTCCGGAAGGTCTGTAGTTGCTGTCTTCCTGTTTTATTGTGTCTGCCTGACTTTCCTTAATATGTGAGTTGTTATAAAATCCTGACGTGTCAGCCTGCTCTGAGGATGCGGGCATACTATTTATTTCGGATACAGGATTTACTCTGCTGTTGCTTTGTACTTCGCTCTTGCTGTCTGAGAAAGAAAGTATTATTGCAGCAATCATAAGTGTGACGATTGAAACTGTTGAATATGTGAACAGTATAGTGAATCGTCTTTTCCCTTCTGCCAATATCGCTCTTTTTACTTCCGCTGCGTTCTGAAACCGTTGGCGTCTGTCTCGTTTGAGACATTTGTCAGCGATATGGTTATAATATCCGGAAATCTCTCTGATGATTACTCCGAGTGACCATATGTCGCTTCTTCCGTCAATATTTTCTCCTGCAAGCAGTTCCGGTGATGCATAGATACGTGTTCCGGCCGGTGCCTTGTAGGAACTGTATGAGTCTGCGTCCGAAAGACCGAAGTCAATTATTTTGGCATTGAATCCGTTGTATGTGACTAGGATATTTTCAGGCTTTAGGTCTCTGTGGATTACCTGTTTTTTGTGCATGTAGTCCAGACCGTCGCATATCTCGCAAAGCAGTTTTCTGGCTTTTTCACGTGGAAGTCTCCCGCTTGACAGCAATGATTCAAGGCTGCATCCGTCAATCCATTCCATTACTATGCAGTTTCCTATTTCCGGAAGGAAGACCAGGGCATAATATTGGCATATTGCAGTATGTGTCAGTTTGAATCCGATGTCAAAGTCTTTCTTCAGAAGATCTTCATAGAAGATGTTGCCTCTGAATTCCGGTTTCAGTGCCTTATATACGAAAAAGCGTCCGTTTTTGTTTGCGCGATACAGAATATTGAATCCGGCCTTGGAGTCATAGATTACTTCAAGGCCGATGGACTGATCGGGAAACTCCGCATCATTGAATGTCTGAAAGAAGCCGGATGGTCCAAACATAATGCATAAATAATAAGAGGCAAACTTACGCTCTGTAAGTTCCAACTCCCAAAAGTAGTAAAAATCTTACAATATTTCCGTAATTTTACAATGTTTTTTTGTGGGGGGGGGAATGTATTGACTATCAGTTGTATATATTATTATATTCTTGCGTTTTATCCAATATTTGTTGTACTTGAATGATTTTTCTTAAATTTGTCTCTATGTTTTGTGTCGTAAGATATATATATTGCAGCCTAGCTGTGTTGTTTCTGTCATTGGATATGTATTGTCAGGAGTGCAGACCTGTTAATGATGAAAATGACTCTAAGTTGGACTATTATGAACTGATTTGCGGCAAGTGCTTGTCTATGAAGGATGTAGTCTTGTCAGGAGGTACTGTCAGCCGCCATGAGGCTTCCGGCCTTATACGTGAATTCCTGTCTTTAAACAAGGAAATAAAGGCAGTAATGGAATCTTTGACGGAATCACAGAAAATAAGGTTTGAAAGGATAAGTCTTTGGTTTTCTTCAGGGAAAAGACCGTCCGCTCTGGATGACAGCCTTGAACTGGAGAAATTACCCGGACTTTATCTGCCAGGGCATGCAGAGGCTCTTTATTCAGGAAGTGACAGTCTTTTCTGTAATTTGTGTGATCGGGACAGATACAGAGATGATATCTTACATGCAGCATCGGATGCCGGAGTGTTGGGCAGTAAACTGAAATACAGGGACTTGAAGTTTCTTGCTACTGTCACTTGTACATTACCTTTGACATATGGTTTGCGTATAGGAGGGTTGAAAGGTAAATTCGGAGGATATATTGCCGGAAAGACAGATTTCAGGTCTGTAAGCAGTAAATATAGTTGCACAAGTGACGGCAAACTTGATAATGGAATGCCTTTTTGGGGCAACGGAGAAATAAACAAAGGAAGGATGTCTGTTTCTGCGGGATTGTTGTTTAAGGCTGTGAGATGGCTTGATATATATGCAGGATTAGGTTACGGCTATAAGAAGGAAGCATGGCAGGATATCGACGGAAACTGGGCTTCAGTATCGGATCTTACCTGTAAGGGTATTGCTGCAGAGGCCGGAGTGATTGCATCTGTGCGGAGGTTTTCTGTATCATTAGGAGTATCGACTGTCGCTTTCCATACTGCCGGATTTGAAGTAGGGCTTGGTATTAATTTTTAAACAGCTTCCAGTTATGACGAATGGTTCTTCAGTTTTTAATGCAGAATATATTATAGATGGTGTGAGGCAGGAACTGGCTCCAGCCCAGATACTGGTAGAATGCCTTGCGGACGGATATGTATTGCCGGAAGAGCAAACGGAGATTGTCCAGATTGTTGATGAACCTGCTAATCCGGATACAGGTACTTTTCATTATGACCAGACAGGTTGTAAGGAATATTTGGCTGCCGTGAGACAGTCTGTGGCTTTTTCTCAGAGAGAGGTGCCGGCGGCTTACTCAGGATCATTTACCCGTCTTATGATAGCTAAATGTCTGATTGATAATATTTGGGCAAATGGGCATTTTTCTTTGAATGAAATTACTGTTGATCTGGAGTGGAACTGGAATTGTGAGCCTGTGGGTAATATGGCAGCATTTTATTTTTCAGTTGAAGCGGCAGGACAATATCTTTATGACCTTGGTGTAAGAATCAGGAAATGTATCCTGTACCAGTCAGAATGCGGAAACAGGTTTTCGGTCTGCAGTCCGGAGGCATGGCACGAGACTTTGGAAGAAAGTGTTTCGCCTGAAGATGCTGCAGTCGGATTCCGAACGGATTCAGAAATGACAGGTGTCTTGCCTTCTATTGAAAAGATATTTGGGCGTATGTGCGGAGATTCCATCGTTCCAGAGAGTAAGACATGGATTCTGTATATTCCGTTTGATACTTGTACATACAGACTCGGAGGGTCGCTTCTTACAGAAATATTCGGGGAAAATGGTGATGCCGCTCCGGAGGTCAGGGATCCTGACTACTTTATTGACTGTTACGAGGTAGTGCGGGAACTGGTAGAGGATGGAGTTATTTTAAGCGGAGTTACAGTAGCAGGTGGAGGACTTATGGCCGCTTCTGACAATTTTTGCAGCAAAACGGGATGTGAAATCAATGTCAGCGGCATAGAGTCTGCATATTCAGAGAAAGATAAAGTAAGGATATTGTTCTCGGAAGTGCCGGGTGTCCTGGTCCAGATCCGTGACAGTGATTATGACTATGTGGATTCCCAGCTCCTTCTTCAAGATGTGGCGTATTATCCTGTAGGACAGCCAGATCTGGCAGGAAGGCCCGGGGTCAGGATTTCGGAAGACCGGAGACCTGATGTATTGTCTATTTTATCAGCCCTGCTTCAGGAACAACAGTCTGAGGGTGAAGACTGACAGTCGCAGGGTACATATTTGAAACTACATTTTAATAACGCAAAATATGGCACAATACGCTAATATTCCGGAAAAGGGACAGAAAAGCAAGCTGCCCAAGATATTTGTCCTTGATACAAATATTATATTGCATGACTACAAGGCCATAAGGCACTTTCAGGAGAATGATATAGTGATTCCTGTGGCTGTCCTTGAGGAGCTGGACAAATTCAAAAAGGGTAATGATGCGCTCAGTTTCAATGCCAGAGGATTCATGAGAGAGATTGACAAACTGTCTGACCGCAGGATGTTCGGTAAAGAGGGAGTCCCGATAGGAAAAAATCTCGGAAATCTCAAAGTTGAACTTTTTCATCCGTTTCCGGACAATTTGAAAGATTGTTTTCAGGATGATACCCAGGATCACAGAATTCTGGCTACTGCTATGTGGGTAAAATCCCAGCATCCTGACAGGTTTGTAGCTTTAGTCACCAAAGATGTGAATCTAAGAATGAAGGCAAAGGCTGTCGGTATGGAGGCTCAGGATTATCTCACTGACAGAATAGAAGAGTCCAAGGTGGAATATACCAAAAATGAAGTCATAATAAAGGAAGATCTTTCACAGGATAAAATCCAGAGTCTTGCATACGGGCAAGGCGGACTTGACTATAAAGATGTATCGGATGAAAAACCTAAACCGAACCAGCTTTACAAGTTCAGATGGCAGAAAGGTGACACTTCTTACACTTCCTGCGCAAGATATGACGAGCCTTCAAAGAAAATCATTCTGGTCAAGGATAAGTATGCATACGGTATTTCCCCGAGAAATGACGAGCAGAAATTTGCTATGGATGCCTGTCTCAATCCTTCGATAAAACTTGTATCCCTTACCGGTGGCGCAGGAACAGGAAAGACTTTGATCGCTTTGGCCTCCGCTCTGGAGCAGGAAAGGGATTATGACCAGATTATTCTCACCAGACCTACTGTCATACTCGGAAATCAGGATATAGGATTTCTTCCAGGAGACCAGAAAAGTAAGATGGGGCCGTTTGTCCAGCCTCTTCTGGACAATCTGAATGTCATCAGGAACTGTTTCAAGCCAGGAAGCAGGCAGGCGACCAAGATTGACGCCATGATCAAGGATGAAAAACTGCTGATATCACCTTTGGCCTATATCAGGGGCAGAAGTCTCGGAAAAGTATATTTTATAATTGATGAGGCCCAGAACCTGACTCCGCATGAAATCAAGACTATAATTCCCCGTGCAGGAGAGGGAACCAAGATAGTGTTTACAGGTGATATTTTCCAGATTGACCAGCCGTATCTTGACATTTATTCCAATGGTCTGACTCACTTGGGAGAAAAGATGTCAGGTCAGAAACTTTTCGAGCATGTCAATCTGAGAAAAGGAGAAAGAAGTGAACTTTCAGATATTGCAAGCAAATTGTTGTAATATTACACCTGAAATGTGAAAAAATATTAGTAAATTCGCGCCGATTGCTTATCAACCGGCGTGGATTTGCCGTTTTTACTTTAGTGGAAATAGTTTTTTCTGAAAAATATATTATAAATACTTTTTATTATGGATAACAACAAGAAAAGAGTTTACCGTTTCGGAGGCAAGGATGCTGAAGGAGACGGGACAATGCGTAATCTGCTTGGCGGAAAGGGTGCAAACCTCGCCGAAATGTGTAAACTCAACATACCTGTACCTGCAGGATTTACCATTACGACTGAGTGCTGTGCAGAATATTACGCTCTAGGCGGAGGATATAATGATGCTTTGAAGGCTGAAGTAAAAGAGGCTATGAAGGCTACAGAGGCTATTATGGGCAAGAAGTTCGGTGACAAGAACGATCCTCTTCTCGTAAGCTGCCGTTCAGGTGCCAGAAGTTCAATGCCTGGAATGATGGATACTATCCTTAATATCGGTCTTTGTTCAGAGACCATTCCAGGTATGATAAA
>CALADR010000414.1 GCA_937890845.1 uncultured Bacteroidales bacterium
TCGTTAAAAGAGGCTATTCCCACAGTCTGCCTGTCTTCCGGCATAGGATTCTGCCACACTTTACCGTCCCAAAGAACATTGTCAGCCACTATAAAACCTCCGCTGCGCACCATGTCGAACACGAGATCATAGTATTCACAATATTCTCTTTTGTTGGCATCTATAAACACCATATCATACAGGGGACCATTCTGTAGTTTTTTCAGCGTTTCCTTGGCGTCTCCTATATGCAGAGATATCCGCTCTGACAAACCTGCTCTTTCAAACCCTTCAGATATCAGATCTTCCAATTCGTCATTCAGTTCCAGAGTATCAAGATGACCGTCCTCACTCTGGCCAGAAGCCAGACAAACGGCAGAATACCCAGTAAACGTACCTATCTCCAAAATACGCGCCGGACGTAGCATCTGCACCATCAGAGTCAGAAATCTTCCCTGCACGGCACCAGAAAGCATCCTTGCATGATTAGTCCTTATATTTGTCTGACGCACAATCCATTCAAGTGCCTCTGACTGAGGTGTTGAGTGTGATTCAATATATCTCTCGCTGGCCTCTTTTTCCGATTTTCCCGTAAAATCAATAGACATAGCTTTTTACATCTTCTGCAGTTATCTTATCTCCAGAAAGTATCAGAAGTCTCTCTACTACATTGCGGAGTTCCCTGATGTTTCCTGTCCAGCTTTTCTTCACAAGCATATCCATAGCTTCAGGAGCCACCTCTCTTTTCGACAGGCCTGTCTCCGATGTAATCTGGTCTATAAAATGATTGACCAGAAGTGGAATATCGCTCTTCCTTTCATCAAGACAAGGCACTTTTATTACAATGACGCTGAGACGGTGGTAAAGGTCTTCCCTGAAATTGCCTTTTTCTATTTCTGCCTTAAGGTCCTTGTTGGTCGCCGCCAGAACACGTACATCTACCTGTATATCCTTGTCGCTTCCGACTCTAGAAAGTTTCTTTTCCTGAAGCACACGGAGCACTTTTGCCTGTGCAGCCAGACTCATATCACCGATTTC
>CALADR010000415.1 GCA_937890845.1 uncultured Bacteroidales bacterium
TAGTTCAGGCGAGACAGATAGCCATGTATATGAGCAGAACTCTGATTAACTGTTCACTGGCTACTATCGGCTCTCAAATCGGAGGAAAAGATCACGCCACCGTACTGCATGCATGCACAACAGTATCGGACCTTATAACGATTGACAAGAATTTCAAGCGTTATGTTTCTGATATTGAGAAGATGCTTGTGGCGGTGAGATAAATAACACCAAAATGAAATCAGAAAGAGTACTTGAGATCTTCAAGGAGATTACCCGGGTTCCGAGAGAGTCCGGGCATGAGGAGCTTATCATAGCCTATCTCCAGCAGTTCGCTGCATCTCACTCGCTTGAGTGTAAAACTGATGAGGCAGGAAATGTCTTGATTGTAAAAAACGCTTCTGAGGGTAGGGAAAATGTTCCTACAATTGTTCTTCAGAGTCATTCTGACATGGTTTGTGAAAAAAATTCAGATTCAGACCATGATTTTTCTAAAGATCCTATTAAGTATGTCATTGAAGATGGCTGGATGGTTGCCCCGGACACTACCCTCGGAGCAGACTGTGGAATCGGAATGGCCGCTCAGCTTGCATTGCTGGAAAGCGATCTTCCCTCAGGGAGAATAGAGTGTCTGTTTACAGTTTCTGAAGAGACCGGACTGTTCGGTGCCAAGGCATTGAAGCCTGGTTTCATATCAGGAAAGGTTCTTTTGAATCTAGATTCGGAAGATGAGGGTGAACTTTTTGTCGGCTGTGCCGGCGGACTGGATACAACAGCAGTCTTTACATATAAAACAAAAATGTTAGAGCCTTTAACAAAAATGTTAAAGGTAAAGATATTCAATGGTACAGGAGGGCATAGCGGAGATGATATAAATAAAGAGCGCAGTAATGCCGTACAGCTTCTGGCACGTTTCCTTTATTCTGAATTGGAGTATGGATTTGACTTGTGTCACATAGATGGAGGCAATAAACGTAATGCCATAGCCAGGGAAGCAGAAGCTGTAATATGTGTAAAAGATGAGAAAGGTGTGATTTCGCGCTTTGCTTCTTTTGCTGAAGATGTAAAAGCCGAATTTGCTGTTTCCGAACCTGCGCTTTCTTTCGAGTGCGTCCCTTACGAGGGAGTATATGATTCTGCCATCGATACACAGACAACTACGGCTTTGGTAACATCTCTTTTCTCTGCTCCGCACGGTGTGCTTGCTATGAGTCTTGACATTCCGGGGTTGGTTGAGACATCTACAAACTTGGCTTCAGTCAAGATGAAGGAAAACTGCAAAATCAGAATTGGCAGCAGCCAGAGAAGTTCAATCAATTCAGCAAGGAAGGCCGCGGCTGCAAAAGTAGAGGCTGTATTCAAGCTTGCAGGTGCTGAAGTGTGCCACGAGTCCGAATATCCGGGATGGAAGCCTAATATGGACTCAAGGATATTAAAGGTCAGCAGGGAGTCTTATAAAAAACTATTTTCGACAGAGCCTGTAGTCAGAGCTATCCACGCTGGTCTGGAGTGCGGCCTTTTCCTTGACACTTTTCCTGACCTTGACATGATTTCATTCGGACCTACATTGAGGGGAGTTCATGCACCGGGAGAGAGACTTGATTTGCAGTCTTTGGATAAATTTGTACTTTTGCTAAATGATATAGTTACAAATTACAAATAACAGAAACTACAAATTACCGCAGTATGACACTTGTTGCGCCTTCGATGCTGTCCGCTGATTTCCTGCATCTTGATAAGGATGTCGAGATGGTTGACAAATATGCAGACATTTTTCACCTGGATATTATGGACGGTGTATTCGTTCCTAATATTTCTTATGGATTTCCTGTGGTTGAAGCCATTGCCAGGAAAGCGACGAAACTTATGGACGCCCATCTGATGATAGTGCATCCTGAAAAGTATGTAGAAAGATTCGCCAAAGTAGGGGTTGGAATGCTTAGTGCCCACCTTGAAGTTATGGAAAAGCCATCAAAGGTTATGGCGCAGATTCGTTTTCACAATATGAAAGCAGGTATTGCCTTTAATCCGGATGTTCCTGTAGAGTCTGTCTTTCCATATCTGGATGAATGTGACTTCGTTTTGGTCATGTCAGTATTTGCAGGTTTTGGCGGTCAGAAATTTATAGAATCGACTTACGGAAGGGTGAGGACTTTAAAGGAAGAGATTCTGCGTAGGGGGCTTGATGTCAAAATTGAAGTTGACGGAGGCGTTTCTCCAGCCAATGCCGCAGACTTGCGTGATGCCGGTGCCGATATTTTAGTGGCAGGAAGTGCAGTCTTTAAAGCACAGAACCCATCAGACGTAATCTCACAGCTGAAAGGAGTCAGATAATATATCCGATTTCTTTGAAAGCGAATTCAATGATACGGCCCTCTGCATTTTCGACTTGTAGCAGGGCCGTTTCATTTATACCTCGTATAATTCCGGTAAATTCATTGCCATTCCGCATATCTATGTATCTGTGTGGCTCATTTTTACGGTAAAGCTGTGTAAGATAGTCATGTTTGAGTTTCTCTGAAAAATCATGCATTTCATAAAGTCGTCCTGAAATATGCCTGATCAGACTTTCCAGTTCTGTTTCCAATGCATATTCATTTCCGCTTATAAGTGACATGGATACAGGATTTGGGATATTTTCGGGGAAGTCTGTCTGATTTACATTCAGTCCTATGCCTGCAACGCATGATGATAGTTGTCCGTTTCTTACAGTATTTTCTATAAGGATACCGCAAATCTTTCTGTCTCCGACATATAT
>CALADR010000416.1 GCA_937890845.1 uncultured Bacteroidales bacterium
ACTTCAGAAGGCTGGCTGATGTTCTATCACGGCGTTCACCGCACTTGTCAGGGATACAACTACTCTTTCGGATCTGCACTTCTTGATCTTGAGCAGCCTTGGAAGGTGATTGCCCGTACAGGTCCTTATCTCCTTCATCCTGAGACTATTTATGAGTGTACAGGAGATGTTCCAAACGTATGTTTCCCTTGCGCTTCACTGCACGATCCAGAGACAGGCCGCGTAGCGGTTTATTACGGATGTGCTGATACTGTAGTGGGACTTGCATTCGGATATATACCGGAGATTATTGATTTTACCAAAAAGACAAGCATATTATAATCTTAAGGAAGAATGAAATTCAGACTTACGATCATAACTTTGGCAGCGGTGTCTCTTGCCCAGGTCGTTCTGGCACGAGACACCGTCTCGCAAATACCGCAGAATGGTGTTTGCGCTTATGTAGATCCTTTTATCGGTACTACCAATTTCGGAACTACAAACCCTGGTGCCATCTGTCCTAACGGAATGATGTCTGTTTCCCCGTTTAATGTAATGGGGTCAGAACTGAATGTGTATGATAAGGACAGCCGCTGGTGGTCTACACCATATTGTTTTGAAAACAAATTCTTTACTGGCTATTCTCATGTCAATCTGAGTGGTGTGGGATGTCCTGAACTGGGCGCACTTCTTACTATGCCTACTTCTGGACCTCTTCAGGTGGATTATCATCTGTATGGTTCGGAATATACTGAAGAACAGGCGGTTCCGGGATATTATACCAATACTCTTTCAGCATACGGAATCAAGACAGAGGTTACTGCCACCATGCGTACATCGGCTGAAAGATATACTTTCCCTGAAGGCCGTGGAAATATCCTTCTCAACCTAGGTGAAGGTCTGACAAATGAGACCGGAGCGATGGTGCGCAAGGTGAGTGATACTGAAATTGAGGGCATGAGGCTTTTGGGAACCTTCTGCTATAATCCTCAGGCTGTTTTCCCGATTTACTTCGCTATGAGGGTGAGCAAAACTCCTTCCGAGAGTGGATTCTGGAAAAAGCAGCGAGAAATGAAAGGAGTTGAGGCAGAGTGGACTCCGGACAATGGAAAATATAAGCTTTATACGCGTTATGGCCGAGAAATTGCCGGTGACGATATAGGTTACTGGTTTTCGTTTGATACTGAGGAGGGAGAGCAGATAGAAGTCCAGATGGGAGTTTCTTTTGTAAGTACAGAAAATGCCTGGGAAAACCTGGAGGCAGAGCAGAATGGTTTTGATTTTGACGGAGTCAGGGCTGCGGCATCTGCGTTATGGGAGAAAGACCTTTCTAAGATTAATGTTACCGGTGGCACGGAAAAAGATAAGACTGTTTTCTATACCGCTCTTTATCATATACTTATCCATCCTAATGTTCTTAATGACGTAAACGGTGAGTATCCTCTTATGGAAAATGACGGTGTCGGAAAGGTTGAAGCAGGGGAGAACAGATATACAGTATTCTCATTGTGGGATACTTACAGGAACGTACACCAGCTCATGACACTTGTCTATCCTAAGCGTCAGCTTGATATGGTCCGTTCGATGATAGGTATATATGAGGAATGGGGCTGGATGCCTAAATGGGAATTGTACGGCCGCGAGACTTTCACCATGGAGGGTGATCCTGCAATTCCTGTTATAGCAGATACCTGGTTCAAAGGATTGAGAGACTTTGATATAGAGACTGCATACGAGGCTTTTGTGAAGTCAGCTACTACTCCGGGAAAGAACAATAAGATGCGCCCTGATGTTGATACTTATATTGAACTTGGATATATTCCGTTAGGAGTTTATTCTGCAGATCTTTCCGGTGACAATGCAGTTTCCCATGCACTGGAATACTATGTGGCTGATAATGCTCTGGCTATTCTGGCTGATTCTCTTGGGCATAAGGCAGATGCGGAACGTTTCAGAAAGGCATCCCTCGGTTACAGACATTACTATTGTCCGG
>CALADR010000417.1 GCA_937890845.1 uncultured Bacteroidales bacterium
CCTCTCCAGCTGCCACTTCCGCTTCAAGTGAATTGGTCTCATATTCTGCTATCATTTCACCCTGCTCGTTGCTTGCCTTGGCCATAAATTGGGCAAATTCATTGGCTCTTTCTGAAGATAGCGATGTAGCTTCGTTTATGACTTCCATTGTTCCTACAATGGTCTGTGCGATTGGCTTATACATTGTCAGACAGAAAAACAGTACCAGACAGCGGCCGATTTCCATCATGTCCGGAAACTTGTCTTCATTTGATGTCAACAACTGACTGGCTCCGTGATACAGATAATTATAAGCCAGATTGCATATAAAACAGATGACTGCAACTCCAAATGCTATAACTGTCATCTTTGAAACTAATTCCATAGTGAGGCCGTCTGTTATTTGGAGTCCCCACAAAAAATTGTCCTGGTTCATAGGCTTAGTTGGTATATCTTGTATAGGCTGAAAGGCGACCTTGATAATAGGTCTTCCGGTTGTGTCCTTTCATCGATTTATAAATGACTGTACTTCTGACTGTTTCGTTAAACTCTCTCATTTCATCTGCTGCCTTTTCAACAGACTCCTTTACCTGTTCGATAAAGGAGATTCTTCCTTCTGAGTTCATCGAGAAATAACTTGTTACCGTTGCTACCTTCATCAGAAGGTCGGTGCTGACGCTGAGATTGACTGTTACTCTTTGAAAATTAAGAAACTTCAAACAGTGGTAGTTGGAACCTACATTCATATAAAAGCTGTAGTCCTGACTAAGACAGGCAACGTCATCCAACAGATCAGCAAGCTCTTTCAGAGATTTCAGTTCCTTCATCCTGTCTATGTTCTGTAAACCTTCCCTTAATTTCTGGGCTGCTTCCATCTCCTTTATCTGCTCTATCCATTTCTTTACGTTGGTGTACCACTCTGTTGAATTAAGGAAGGTATGTCCCGAATCATGCACAACCCACTGTGCTTCTGCCTTCCCTGCACCTATAAACAGCATGGCTGTCGTGATTATGATTATTCCAAATAATTTCTTCATAAGCTTAAATGATAAATGTGATAGTAAATATTACGCATACTACCCAAGCTATCAGGTATGTACGTGCATTTTGCTTTTTTGTGGCCAAAGCCCAAACCACAAAGATGAGGGCTATGCCTAATAATGCTGCTGCTATACTGGGTGCTACACTGTTCATGCTCGTGTTCATGTCAGTGCTGTAGTTTAACAACTCCGTTAATCCTGCTGTTGCATCATCCATATTGCTTTCTCCTTTCTTCCAGATATAAGTTTATGGCCGTATAGGTCGAGCCTGTTTCTTTGAATAATTGCTTAATCCTGACTACGGTTGATTGTTTTGAGTCAAATGCTACCGCTGCAAAATCTGATACCTCATTTCTGAAAATGAATGCATCATTGGACATCTTGATGAAGAACTCTCTCCAGCGGTCTGTCCTTTGCAATGACTCTATCATATAGATTTCTTCGTCATTGATGGACAAGACGGACTGGATTTCCGGCAGGTTCTGGCGGTGCTCCGAGTGATCCAGGATTATCTTTGTAGCACAGTTGATGATAATTGAATCCTTTATTCCTGAAGGCATGTTCTTCAGGAAAAGGATATTCTGTGCTGCCAGAGTGATGCTTCCCTCTTTCTTTCTGAATGTACGGTACAGATAGGCTATGAAGTCTCCGAACTTTTCATCCTGAAGGAAATCCAGGGCTTCATCGATAATCAGTTCCTTCATCATTCCCTGTCGTTTCTTAATCTTATCGACAATCATCTGAAGGGTAATGATGGCCACAAGCGGAAAGTATTCCTTTTTTGACGCATCTTCCATGTCAAATGCTATAAGCTTGTCATGAACAATATCCACGTTTTCCTTTGCGTTGAGCAGGAAACTGAGTTCACCGTCTGTATATGGTTCCAGCAGAAGAATAAGCTCTTCAATCTCGAATTTCTGCTTTTCAAAATCACTCATTCTTTTTTTGAATAC